>JBHJOU010000813.1:0-4844 GCA_050329355.1 Rivularia sp. (in: cyanobacteria) | reverse complement strand
AAAACTATTAGCACCAAGCGAGTTAGCACAAGCACTTAAGGAAAGTGAAGAAAAAGCCGAAAGGTTGAGAAAGAAGTTAGAAGAATTAGGTGTAGATCCAGATATGATTTAGATTCTATAAACGAATATTACTTAAATCCGCATCCCTAATTTCAATACCCGAAAAATCCCTTTCTCCATCTCTATACCGTTGCCCCAATTCTTCTACATCCATAAAATTCACATCCTAAATTCTCTGTAAAACCCCATAACATCAAAATCTCTCTCCTACCTCTTAACCCCTCTGCGCTAACCTCAGCGTACCTTTGCGTTTCAAAGATAAATTACTCAATAACTAAATAACCAATCATGAATATTACAAATAGTTTACGAAATGTGAGTAAGCACACCAAAAAAACGTAAAGTATTGTTAAGCAAAATTTGTTTAAATTTATCGATTTGTGTCAGATGGACGACAAAACGCCCATAAGAAGGCAAATTCTGATAAAAAACAGTTAATGCCGAACCAGAGAACACGCATCAAAGGAGCGAGGGAAACTATGTTTACTCACGTCAAGTCCACCATTCGACACATCAAGCCGGAAAATCTTCAGGGGAGACATTTAATTAAGGTGGTCTATGTCGTGTTAGAGTCCCAGTATCAGAGTGCATTATCACAAGCGGTACGGACTATAAACGATAATCATCCGAATATTGCAATTGAAATCAGCGGTTATTTGATTGAGGAACTTCGTTCTGAAGATAATTATCGGGAGTTTCAAAAAGATTTAGAGACTACGAATGTTTTTATTGCTTCACTTATTTTTATTGAAGATTTAGCTCAAAAGGTAGTTGCGGCGGTGCAGCCTCATCGTGATAAATTTGATGTGGCTGTGTGTTTCCCTTCGATGCCGGAAGTTATGCGTCTGAATAAGATGGGTAGCTTTTCCTTGGCAAATTTGGGACAATCCAAAAGTGCGATCGCGCAGTTTATGAAGAAGCGGAAGGAGAAATCTGGTGCATCTTTTCAAGATGGGATGTTGAAGCTGCTGCGGACTTTGCCTTCTGTATTAAAATATCTGCCAGTTGAAAAGGCTCAAGATGCTAGAAATTTCATGTTGAGTTTTCAGTATTGGTTGGGAGGTTCTGCTGAGAATTTAGAAAACTTCCTGTTAATGCTAGCAGATAAATATGTTTTAAAAGATGTAGATAAAAGTAATTTTACATCTGTAGAAAATTATCAAATGCCAGTTGTGTATCCCGACATGGGAATTTGGCATCCTTTAGCAACAACGATGTTTGAGGATGTCAAGGAGTATCTCAACTGGTATAATAGTCGTCCAGATATTTCTCCAGATTTAAAAGACCCTTTAGCACCTTGTGTAGGTTTAGTATTGCAGCGGACGCATTTGGTGACTGGTGATGATGCACATTATGTGGCAATTGTCCAGGAATTGGAAGCGATGGGGGCGCGGGTAATTCCGGTTTTTGCTGGTGGTTTAGACTTTTCTAAGCCGGTGGATGCTTATTTTTATGAAACAAATTCTTCTTTAAAAGGAAGTAATAAGGAAGGAGCTACCCTCATAGATGCTGTAGTATCTTTGACAGGATTTGCTCTTGTGGGTGGACCAGCTAGACAAGACCACCCGAAAGCGATTGAGTCGTTGAAGCGGTTAAATCGTCCGTATATGGTTGCCTTGCCTTTGGTATTCCAAACTACCGAAGAGTGGATGGAAAGTGATTTGGGATTGCATCCGATTCAGGTAGCTTTACAAATTGCCATTCCCGAATTAGATGGTGCGATCGAGCCGATTATATTGTCGGGTAAAGATGGTGCAACCGGAAAGGCGATCGCGCTGCAAGATAGAGTGGAAGCAGTTGCACAACGAGCGTTAAAATGGGCTTCTTTACGTCGTAAACCGAAGTTAAATAAGAAAGTAGCGATTACTGTATTTAGCTTCCCTCCAGATAAAGGTAATGTGGGAACCGCAGCTTATTTAGATGTGTTCGGTTCGATATATGAGGTAATGAAAGCGTTGAAAAACAACGGCTACGATTTACCAGAATTACCTGGAAGTGCCAAAGAGTTGATGGAAGAAGTCATCCACGACGCACAAGCACAGTATGCAAGTCCCGAATTAAATGTTGCTTATCGGATGTCGGTTCCCGAATATGAGGAATTAACACCATATTCTCACCGTTTGGAAGAAAATTGGGGTCCACCTCCGGGACATCTTAATAGTGATGGACAAAATTTGTTGGTTTACGGGAAACATTTTGGTAATTTATTTATTGGAGTACAACCGACCTTTGGTTATGAAGGAGACCCAATGCGGTTGTTATTTTCCCGTTCTGCAAGTCCTCATCATGGTTTTGCTGCTTACTACACATATCTGGAAAAAATTTGGGGTGCTGATGCAGTACTGCACTTCGGTACTCACGGTTCCTTGGAATTTATGCCAGGAAAGCAAATGGGAATGTCGGGTGATTGTTATCCCGATAATTTAATTGGTACAATTCCCAATTTGTATTATTACGCTGCAAATAATCCCAGTGAAGCCACAATTGCCAAACGTCGCAGTTACGCGGAAACAATTTCTTATTTAACTCCCCCCGCAGAAAATGCTGGTTTATATAAAGGTTTGAAAGAATTAAGTGAATTAATTGGTTCTTATCAAACTTTGAAAGACACCGGACGGGGAGTTGCGATTGTTGATACCATCATGGATAAAGCCCGGATGGTAAATCTGGATAAAGATATCGACTTACCGGATACTTGTAAGGATATGTCCGCTGAACAACGGGATAATATCGTTGGAAGCGTCTACCGGCGGTTGATGGAGATAGAATCGCGACTCTTACCCTGTGGATTACACGTAGTTGGTAAGCCCCCCACGGCAGAAGAAGCTGTGGCTACTTTGGTTAATATAGCTGAGTTAGATAGAGAAGAGTCAGAACTTATTAGCTTACCAAGGATAATTGCTAATAGTATCGGACGCGACATCGAAGAAATCTACCGCAACAGCGACAAAGGTATATTAGAAGATGTGGAATTGCTGCAACACATCACTTTAACTACCCGCGAAACCGTTGCAGCGTTAGTTAAAGCCCAAATCGACGCAGAAGGTAGAGTTTCCTTAGTTTCCAAATTGAACTTCTTCAATATGGGGAAAAAAGAACCTTGGTTAGAAGCTTTACATCAAGCAGGTTATGCCAAAGTTGATAAAGAAGCTCTTAAACCGCTATTTGAATACTTGGAATTCTGTTTACAACAAGTATGCGCGGATAATGAATTAGGTGCATTACTCAAAGGATTAGAAGGTGAATACGTCCTACCTGGTCCAGGAGGAGACCCAATTCGTAACCCCGATGTACTCCCCACGGGTAAAAATATCCACGCTCTCGACCCGCAATCAATCCCCACCATGGCAGCGGTGAAATCGGCGAAAGTGGTTGTAGATAGGTTGTTAGATAGACAAATGCGGGAAAACGACGGTAACTATCCTGAAACCATCGCTTGTGTATTATGGGGAACCGACAATATTAAAACCTACGGGGAATCACTAGCACAGATAATGTGGATGGTAGGTGTACGACCAGTTCCCGATGCGTTGGGAAGGGTGAACAAGTTAGAATTAGTACCTTTAGAAGAGTTGGGAAGACCGAGAATTGATGTTGTCATCAACTGTTCCGGTGTATTCCGCGACTTGTTTGTGAACCAAATGAATTTGTTAGATCAAGGTGTGAAAATGGCAGCGGAAGCCGATGAACCCTTAGAAATGAACTTTGTGAGAAAACACGCTCTCAAGCAAGCCGAAGAGATGGGGATTAATTTGCGTCAAGCAGCAACCCGCGTCTTTTCTAATGCTAGTGGTTCTTATTCTTCTAATATTAATTTAGCGGTAGAAAACAGTACCTGGGAAAACGAATCGGAATTGCAGGAAATGTACTTGAAACGTAAATCCTTTGCTTTTACCGCAGATAACCCCGGAATGATGGAGAATTCGCGAGAAATCTTTGAAAGTGCATTACAAACCGCTGATGTTACCTTCCAAAATTTAGATTCCTCCGAAATTAGTTTAACCGACGTTTCCCATTATTATGATTCCGACCCGACGAAAGTAGTAGCTAGTTTACGGAAAGATGGTAAAAAGCCAGTTGCTTATATGGCAGATACGACTACAGCCAATGCTCAGGTAAGGACTTTATCAGAAACCGTGCGTTTGGATTCTCGAACTAAGTTGTTGAATCCGAAGTGGTATGAAGGGATGTTATCTCACGGTTATGAAGGTGTGAGGGAGTTATCCAAACGGTTGGTTAATACTGTGGGTTGGAGTGCAACAGCGGATGCAGTGGATAACTGGGTTTATGAGGATACCAATGAAACCTTTATGAAAGATCAGGAGATGCAGGAAAGGTTGTTGAATTTGAATCCGCATTCCTTTAGGAAGATGGTAACTTCTTTGTTGGAAGCTAATGGTAGGGGTTACTGGGATACTGATGAAAGTAATCTTGATAGATTGCGGGAATTGTATCAGCAAGTTGAGGATAAGATTGAGGGGATTGAGTAGGTAGAGATTTAATTTTTAGTTTTTTTAAGCCCGCCGTTTGTGCGGGTTTTTTGTTTTTTTAACGCAGAGGGGCGCGGAGGTTTGCGCGGAGGTTTGCGGAGGGAATAATTAAGGAGGTAGAATATACAGCAAAAAAATAAAAATAGCGATACGCGAAGCCATGCCGCAGGCTTATCGCCATTATCTGATATCGTTTAATGATATCATCTATAATAAAGTTAGGAGTATTCCTAATGGATCTGAATAATAAGCAACGTAAAACGTTAGAGTTGGTTTTTACAGATCCAATACCTG
>JBHJOU010000637.1:0-3300 GCA_050329355.1 Rivularia sp. (in: cyanobacteria) | reverse complement strand
AAGCAACTACTACTTTTAATCAAATATCTTTAAAAGAAAGATTCCTGACTACTATTTTTGGAGGTATTCCTAATATTTTCCTGGGAAAAAAACTCAGAAATCTTGTTTATCGCAGTCTTTTAAAAAAGGTCGGTAAATCTGTTAATATCCAACATTGTGTCGAGCTAATTGGTACTCCTTGCATTAAAATTGGTAATCAAGTAAGTCTTTTAAAAGGAGTCCAGATTAACGCTTTAGGACATCCAAATAACAAGGTAGATATCAAAGACCGAGTTAGATTAGAACGCGGTGTTGATATTCGTTCACTGTACGATACACAGATTATTATTAACGAAAATGCCTATATCGGACCTTATGTGGTCATCAGCGGTACAGGAAATATTAAAATTGGTAAGAACTGTCTAATTTCACCTCATTGTGGAATATTTGCCAATAATCACATTTTTACAGATCCCACTCGACCGATTGAAGACCAAGGGATAACTCATCAAGGAATTACAATCGAAGATGACTGCTGGTTAGGACATAATGTCACTGTATTAGATGGAGTAATTATTGGCAAAGGAAGTATTATCGGTGCGGGTTCTGTTGTTAATCGGAATATTCCTGCTTTTTCCGTTGCAGTTGGTACACCTGCAAGAATAATTAGAAATCGTCTTGATAAATCAATTGCATTTTCATCAAAACTATCATCAAAAATAGCTTATAACAAAATACAATAAATTCCTAGTAGAGGCACTCCTCAACAAAATGGATGGCTAAACTCAAGCCATCCAAAGTTGATTTATCTCATGAGTAAGTTTGCGAAAAAACCCGTATGACTGTTCTTTTCAAACTTCTTCCGCGTTACTTTGCTATAAACCTCTAGATAACCATCTACCATGCTTTTGATACTAAAATTACGCTCGACATGAGCGCGACACTCGCTTCTGTCTATTTTTCCCAAACGTTGAATCGCATTTACATAGTCGTCAACGCTGTGGCACAAAAAGCCGGTTTTACCGTGTGCAATCACTTCCGGCACAGAACCCAGAGGTTTTGCAAGTACGGGGGTTCCCGCTGCCATTGATTCTGTCATTACCAAACCAAAAGGTTCTCTCCAGGTAATCGGGAATAACATCGCGATCGCATTACCTAAAAGCTCGTTTTTCTCAAAGTGATTGGCTTCACCCAAATACTCTATGTGCGTGCCATCAATATGAGGCTTAATCTGACTTTCAAAGTAGTCTACATCAACTCTATCTACCTTACCAGCCATTTTTAATGGTATACCACATCTCTGAGCAATTTCGATGGCGATGTGAGTACCTTTTTCCGGGGAAATCCTGCCTAAAAATGCTAAATAGGGAGCCGACTGCGGTTGAGCATAAAAACGATGGCTTTCAGTATCAATACCGTTGTACACCGTTGCGGCATAATTTAACTCCTTCATAGGTTCCCGTTGAGCATCGGAAATGCTGACATAGGGCTGTTCTGATGCTTCTGCATAAACCTTCTTAGTGTCTGAATTGAAAGCACCGTGCAGAGTATGAACTGTTGGAGTTTCCACGAAACTAGCGTGAAAAAGAGAATTGTAACCGACGTGAGAATGAATTACATCGAATTTACTAGCTTGCTTATAAACTCGACTCAACTGCAAGGCTTCATAAGCAGAATACTCTGATATAGAAGGTTCCAGACGAAAAGCGCGGGGATAAACAGACTCCAACTTTGCTAAAGTTATCGAATCTCCCGAAGCAAACAAAGTCACTTCATGTCCTCGTCGGAATAATTCATCGGTCAACAATCCTACGACCAACTCAACACCACCATAACCGGGGGGAGGAACTCTCTCCCACAGCGGAGCAACTTGAGCTATTCGCATATAAATCTCCTAAATTTGTTGTAATCAACTTTAACGAAGCGAAGCAGATTTATCTACTACCAGAGGATAGGAATATATATTCATTGATGTTCCTCCTTAGAGGTAGACAACTAAATCTTTTCCAGAATGTGTATCGGTCTAACTGATTTTAATCGTTGAACATAGCATTATTGAACGAGAAGTTTAATCTATCAAACATTGCCTTGACTTAACACCTTGATATTCCTTAAATCGAGTTGGCTTTTCGTCTAGGTTTGTCGATCCCTCTAAAGTGTCTCTGCACACAATTCTCCTTGATTATACGCGAAAAAATTCCAAAAGTTTTGCTAGTTCCATTACATTATCTTCTCAAATCCCCTCTGTAAGCATCATACAAGCTTTTCTTATTTTCATTTTAAATTTAAAATTTCCCAATCTTATCTGTAAATAGCTATAAACACTACAATTACAGTAGTGTAAACCGCATTGCAGATAATTTAAGATAAATTTAACATTTTAGAAATGCAAGATTCATCTCAACTAACTAAACATTCATTGATTACATTGCTCAGTGATTTTGGGATTAGCGACGAGTATGTTGCTGTCATGAAAGGTGCGATGGCGCAAATTAATCCCATATCAAGAGTGGTTGATATTACCCATCAAATTCCTCCACAAAACATCATTGCAGCCAGATTTTGCTTGATGAATGCTTATGCTTATTTTCCTGTTGGTACGGTACACGTAGCGGTGGTAGATCCTGGAGTGGGAGGAAATCGTAGAGCAGTTGCAGTCGAGTTAGAACAAGGGTTTTTAGTTGCTCCAGACAATGGTTTAATTAGTGGAGTATTGAGTCAAAATGCTGTGATTTCAGCAGTAGAATTAACAAATTCAGACTATTGGTTGACATCTCAACCAAGTAAAACTTTTCACGGTAGAGATATCTTTGCACCCGTAGGAGCGCATCTAGCTAATGGCATATCTTTGCAAAAAATAGGACAAGAAATCAACCCGGAAAGTTTAGTTAAATTGGATTTACCAGAATGCAGTCGCAAAGATCATATTTTAATCGGCTGCATTCAATATATTGACCATTTTGGAAATTTAGTAACTAATATTCCAGAGAATTTTATCAAAGCTAAAAACTGGAGTGTAGAGATACAAGGAAATATCATCAAAGCGCGGCAAACTTATTCCGATGTCAAACCTGGAGAAATTATTGCACTCATTGGTAGTGATGGTTGGGTAGAAATTGCGGTGAATCGCGGAAATGCCGCATTAGAATTAGGTTTAAAATTGGGCGATCAAGTGCAAATTTGTCAGTTAGACTAAGTTAAAATGTAGGGCTGTTCTCGATTCAAGTTAACATAATTATCATACGATAGGAGAAGTATTATGACAGTAGCTCAAACTTCAGCCCGCGAAATTTTAAAGGCTGCTTACGACAACCGTTACAC
>JBHJOU010000106.1:0-6465 GCA_050329355.1 Rivularia sp. (in: cyanobacteria) | reverse complement strand
TTTCCATTTTAATTCGACTTACAAAAAGTCAAAGGCTAGGCTCATAGAACCCTTCCTCTGAAGCAATTGTACACTCCTAAATCTGAGAGGGTCAATATTTACTTCAGATATTTGATACTTCTTAGCAAGAAACAACATTTTTAGCTATATCAAACCCTTAACCAGGAATAGATCCGAGGGGGTTAACGAAATAATAGACATTTCAAAGATTGTTATACCCCCTCAGATACTTATCAATAAATTATAATCTATAAGGTTAACTAATAAAACCAGCAACCTTACAACTTCCAAACCATTGGTCTATAAATTTCAACTTCACCCGTCAAACAACTAATATATTCCCTAACTTGTAATTCAATAACACGACGAAAAGGTACTTTTTGTTCGGTGTTGGGATGAGTTATTTCTGATTGTAGCTTTTCTTCCCAATGTTTGAGGAATTTTTTTAGCGCATGAGTTTGAAAATAAACTCCTCCACGCTCGTCGGGATTTGTAAAATCTTCAATGTCAAAAATGCGAGAATTGACTAAATAAGCTGTCAACGAATCTACTAGTTGTGCGCGAAACTCTTCCATTAAATCTGAGACTAAAGCCGGATGATTATCGCGAGGAACGTGCAAATTTCCAAAATGCGTGTGTAGCCCTACAGACTGAACAAAAGAAAAAACATTTTGACTTAGTAAAGTATATCCCAAACTGAGCATACTATTAATTGGGTCGGTTGGCGGTCTTCTAGTACGCTTAGAGAAAGAAAAATCTCCCACAAATAATGAACCCAACGCTTGGAAATAAACTGTAGCTGCTTTTCCTTCATACCCTCGTAGAGCATCCATAGAATCAGCTTGGGGTAAATTATCCATTAATTCAGCAATTAAATCGATTGCTGAAATTGCAATTTTTGACGGACGACGACGATTTAGTTTTAATAGTAATGCACGAGAATTATGTAGTTTAGCCCAAACGATTGCTTCAGCTTGCTTTCTAATAAAATCCGGATTTTGACTGCATTCCACCTGACGCATTAAATATCCAACCTTAGCATTACCTTCAGTTTGTAATCTACCAAAATATCTTCCTTTTTGGGATAAATACATTATCGGAATTCTTCTTCTTAAAGATGCACTCACCGCACCGTGGGAAACATTACAGCAACCAAACAAAACAATATTACTTACTCTGACTGCTGGTATTTTTATCTTCAATACTTGTTGATAAAACACCTGAAATTGCTGATTTTTGATGCTTAAATAAGCACCTTGGTCGGTAACGTATAATGTACTCATAAAATCCTGCCAATAGTGAGAAATTTCTGCACGGGGGAATGCTAGAGGTTTGCTGATATCGCAAGCTTTCGGAGGAGTGGATTTGAATTTGTAAGGACGTTGTTTAGGACGAAAATAAGGAGTACCCGAATCATTCGTTACCCATTCACCAGGAAGTTTTGGTGGTGGAGGTGGGGGTGCATAGACTTCCCCCTTAGCAAAGCGATAACCCAAGAAAATAAACTCGTTATCGGGACTAAAAATCTCCGTTTTATCCGGTTGAATAGTTAAATAAATATCTCCCAACCACCGAGTAATTTTGTCTAAAATTCGATTAGCTTCAGCAAAGCTACTACAAGCAATAACAAAATCATCTCCATAGCGAACTAAATTTATTCCCTGACTTAGACATTTTCTGTCAAAATCGGTGAGATACAAATTAGCCAAAGCACCCGAGAGAATACCACCTTGTAACAACCCTTTCCCAGAATTTTGATACTGTCCTTTGATGATTATTCCGGACTTAAGTTGCTGCTCGATTAACTGTAATACAGTTGATTCAAGCTTTAATTTATCCAGCGCAGTTAGCAATAAAGCCAAGCAGATGTTATCAAAAAACTCCGTAATATCAGCTTTGATAACCCATTTAGGTTGATATTGATAGTAACCATATAAATGCTGTACTGCTTGCTGAATACTACGTCCAGGACGGTAAGCATAACTACAATCCATAAACGTATCTTCCAAAGGAAAATACAATTCATCAAGTAACAAACGCTGCACAACTTTATCCCGAACAGTAGGAATTCCAATTAAACGCTTGCTACCGTCTTTTTTAGGTATATAAAATCCTTTAGCAGGGCTGGGAGTGTAACTTTCATGCTTGATTTGAGATTCAATCTTACGTAATTCATAGGAATAATTAGACTCAAATAATTCAACAGAAACTCCATCAATCCCAGCAGATTTACTCCCCGCACGAACCTGCAACCACGCAAAATGTAGCTGTTCAAAAGTAAACATGGCGATTAAGTAAAAAGTTAGAAGTAAAAAAAGTAGGGTGCTGTGATCGTCACGATAATTTATCAAATATAATCAAACAAATTGTAGATACCCTCACGCACCATCTGAGCTTGTTTTTACTTCCACTATTTTTGCAGTAGCGTATGTGAGTATGTATATGAGTTATTGACTTAAATGTATGATTTCGTATATGACTTAGTAAAGGTTCTCTTTTAACTTTTGAATTATCATGAGTAACCGCTCCCTAAGTGCATCACCACAAGGTCAAGAAATACTGCGAAAAGCCTTAGAACGCCAAAACTTGACTCAAAAGTCTTTGTCTTATGACGGTAGTGCAGATGGTATTGCAGCTTGGTGTACCATTAACCGATTTTTTAACGGTAAACCCACTCAACGCCAATTATTTACAAAGATTTGTGACGAGTTAAAGTTAGATTGGCAAGATATTGCTGCATTTCCCGAAGAAGAATTAACTCCATTCGATAAAATTTGGTTGCAGCTGATACAACTTGGTTCACCTACAGAAGAGATGGGATTAGTCTTAACCAAAGAGGAAACGCTCGGTTGGGGAACGAAATTACCCAGTCGCTACGAAAAGTCGGTGCGTATAGGAAGTCATATTCAAGTTGAAGTCAACCTAAATATGCAGGGATATTTGCTGCTGCTACTCAAAGATGCGTCAGGAGAAGTATCTTGTTTTTGTCCTTCCTGTTTTGCACCTCAAAACAAACTGGAAACGGGTAAAATAATTCTTCCGCAAGCAGATTCTCCCATAACTTCCTTTTCCATTGAAGGTACACCAGGGAAAGAACAAATTTTAGCCGTAGTTACTCCAGAAATTCCTAACTTACAGTGGCTACCAAAACCAAATGATGAACTTTTAATATTAAGCGAAGATTATTTAAACACTTTACTGGATTATGCTAATGGTAATACAGAAACACAAATTTTATATACAGAATATCAAGTTGTAAAGTAAAAAGTTAAAAGTCAAAAGTCAAAAATATTTAACTCCGCGAAACTCTGCGCTACCTTAGCGCTCCTCTGCGTTAAAAAAAGAAAAACCATGGAAAACAACATCTCCCAAACCCTCGAACAAATAAACCAACTCAACCGGGAAGTTGTAAGATTAGCCGGAGAAGGTAACTTTCAACAAGCAATCTTGATTACCCAAAGAGCGATCGCACTAACCAGAGAAAAAATTGGCGAACATCCAGCATTAGCAGATAGCCTTAATAACCTCGTAGAATTATATCGAATTAAAGGTAATTATACAGATGCACAACCCTTATTAACTGAAACTTTAGAAATGCGAAAGCGATTATTGGGAGAAAACCATCCCGATGTTGCTCAAAGTTTAAATAATCTGGCTGCATTTTATGTAATTCAAGGTAATTATTCCGAAGCTGAAAACTATTTTTTCAAAGCTTTGCATCTCTGGAAAATTCACCTTGGGGAAAAACACGAAGAAATTGCGACTATTTTAAATAATATTGCCGAAGTATACCGAGAGCAGGGACGTTATGCAGAGTCCGAACAAATGCATCTCCAATCCCTAAATATGCGAAAATCCTTATTTGGAGAAGAACATCCCGAAGTCGCTCAAAGTCTGGGTAATTTAGCTACGATTTATGAAAATCAAGCACGCTATCAAGATGCGGAAAAAATACATCTACAAGCATTAGCGATGCGTAAAAAATTGCTTGGTGAAGAACATTGGAATGTCGCAGCAAGTTTAAATAATTTAGCTGCTTTATATGATTCCCAGGGACGTTTTACGGAAGCTGAAGATTATTATACTCAAGCATTTGAATTATGTAAAAAATGTTTGGGGAATGACGAGCATCCCTATATTGCTATTATTTTAAATAATCTTGGCGGTATTTCTGAAAATCTAGGTCGTTATGCAGATGCGGAAAGAATTCATTTACAAGCTTTAGAAATACGAAAAGCAATATATGGAAAAGAACATTTAGAAGTTGCTCAAAGTTTAAATAATTTAGGAAATGTTTATCTACTTCAGGGACTTTATTTAAAAGCCGAAGAAGTTTATCAACAAGCTTACGATATTAGAAAATTATTTTTAAATCCAGAGCATCCAGATATTATCCATAATTTACATAACTTTGCCGTTCTCTATACTTACCAAGGACGTTATCAAGCTGCGGAATATATCTATTTAAAAACACTTGATTCGATTGAAAAAGTATGCGGAAAGAATCATCCCGATTACGCCGATAACTTAAATCACTTAGCATTAGTTTATCAAAAACAAGGAAATTATTCCGCAGCCGAACAACAATATTTAACAGCTTTAGCTATTAGAAAAAATCTCTTTGGAGAAGAGCATCCCGATATTATTGAAAGTCTGAATGAAATAACAGAAATTTATCGCTTACAAGGAAGATATTCTCAAGCTGAAGCCATATATAAAGAAAATTATATTCTCGGAAAACGCTTATTAGGAGAAATGCATCCCGATGTTGCAGGAATATTGAATAGTCTGGGAGTACTTTATGATGCTCAGTTTAAATATGCAGAAGCAGAAAAATTATTTACAGAAGTTTTATTAATTATCAGAAGTCAATTTGGTAATAATCATCCCCAGGTAGCCACAACTTTAAACAATCTTGCTACAGTTTACGGTAGTTTACAACGTTTTCCTAAAGCAGAGGAATTACATTTACAGGTATTGGAAATTAGAAAAAACATCTTTGGTGAAGAACATCCCGATATTACCAACAGTTATAATAATCTCGCAGAAATTTACCTTGCTCAAGGAAAGTATGCAGAAGCAGAAAAATATTATATCTTAGCTTTATCCCTAAGAACAAAATTATTAGGAGAGAATCATCCCGATGTGGCATTTAGTTTAAATAATCTATCCACTTTATATGCTGCAACTCAACGGTATAATCAAGCTTTATCCTATCGCATCCAAGCCAGTCAAATTCAAGATAAATTAATCAGTAACGTGTTTGCTTTTAGTTCAGAAAATGACCGTTTAGCGTTTATTGATAAAATTAGAGGTAACTTCGATTTATTCCTATCTTTAATTTACCAATATTTTTCCAACTCACAGCAAGCCATAAGTTCAGCATTTGATTTTATTCTCAAGCGTAAAGGCTTATCAGCAACATCCCTCACCGCTCAAAACCAAGCCATTTATAACGGCAAATATCCACATCTAGCATCAGAATTTCAGCAACTTAGGGAATTAAGCACTCAAATCATACATCTGACAATTTCCGCAAGTCAAACTCCAAATCTTGCCAATTATCAAACTAATTTAACTCAACTTCAAAATCAATACGATAACCTCCAAAAACGAATCGCAGCACAAGTACCACAAATCCAGCTATCAGAACAAATTCCCAACCGTAACGCGATCGCACTTCACTTACCAGCTAATTCAGTCTTGATTGAATTCGTGCAAGTTGATGTGTTTAACTTCCAAGCCATTCGAGCCAACGGAGAAACGCAATGGCAGCCTTTCCGCTATCTTGCCTTTATTTTACCAGCAGGACAACCCGATGCAGTGCAAATGGTTGACTTGGGTGAAGTCGAAACAATTGATCAATTAATTAGTTTATTTCGCACAAGAGCATCCGATGTCAACAGTCAAACATTGGGCTTCAAAACATCTGTCCCCGTTAAACCCAAACTACGAATCAATCAATATAATCCTACCGATTCGATTCAACTCAGTAAACTGGTACTAGCACCAATATTAGAAAAACTTGGTAATAACTGCCAACAATTAATATTTGCAGCCGATGGCAATTTAAACTCAGTACCGTTGCAAATATTACCTATAGATGAAACGGGTAAACGTTTGTTAATGGATGAATATACCGTTTCCTATGTAGGAGTAGGAAGAGATATTTTACGCTCCCATTCAGGGATTGCAGACACCACAGATAAACCAATCATAATTGTAGATCCAGATTTTGATTTAGCTGTACCTAATCACACCGAGCAACAAAAACAACCTTCTAATGAAGAATTTATAGATACTTTCGACAGTCAAAACTTATCACGCACTATCAGCACTCAACTTCTAGGTGAAACCGTTGCCAACAAGCTAGAAGACGCACAATTATATACGGGTGAAGAAGCCTTAGAAACCCATCTCACCAACGGTAAATGTCCCAGAATAATGCTCATCGCTACTCACGGA
>JBHJOU010000275.1:0-5558 GCA_050329355.1 Rivularia sp. (in: cyanobacteria) | reverse complement strand
AAACTTAGCGATCGCGCTTTAGATATTTTTGAAGTCGGCGCTCGCTATCAGATGTATCATGCTTTAGCGCTGTTACTTGTGGCTATTTTACTCAATCAAAGCAAATCACCATCACCAAGTTTAATTGCCAGTGGATGGTTATTTATTATCGGTATATTTATTTTTTCAGGCAGCTTATACGCACTCAGCTTAAGCGACATTAAAATCTTAGGAGCCATCACACCAATAGGTGGTGTAGCATTTATAGCAGGTTGGGGTGCATTGGCGATCGCAGCGTTCAATTATCAATGAGGAGTGAGGAATTTTAGATTTTAGATTTTAGATTTTAGATTATAAATATCTCCCCATCCCCTTTAACCTCTAACCTTTAACCTCTAACCTTTTCTATGTGCCGATTACTAGCCTACCTTGGTTCACCTGTTTCATTAGAAAAGCTACTTTATAACCACGAACATTCACTGATAACTCAAAGCTATCAACCCCAGGAAATGATATCTGGAACTGTGAATGCTGATGGCTTTGGTGTGGGTTGGTATCACGCTCAAAAGGATAAGGATATTGAACCTTTTACCTACAGAAGTACACTTCCGATTTGGAATGATGTTAATTTACCTAGTCTCAGTCGTTATGCTGAATCTGGATGTGTAGTTTCTTACGTTCGCAGCGCGACTTTGGGACAAGCACTCGATATAAGTAATTGCCAGCCATTCAAATATCAGCGCTTATTATTTATTCACAATGGTAAAATTGATCAGTTTCGTCAAACTTTATATAGACCGATACGCAGTTTATTAAACGATGAAATTTATCAGTGGATAAATGGAACTACGGATTCAGAGCATATTTTTGCTTTGCTACTTAACGAGTTGCTGTTGCACCCAGATAAAAGTTTAGAGCAAGCTATGCATCTAACTTTACTTAAATTAAAAGAGTTAGTGGAATGTCACGACACTTATACCTATGCCAACTTAGTTATCAGTGATGGGAATCGTCTCGTGGCTTCTCGCTTTGGTACAAAACCTCCATCCCCAACTCTATATTGGCTGCAAAACGATGCAAATTTTTCCAACTCTGTAATCATTGCTTCCGAACCACTATTTAAAGGTAATTGGAATTCGTTCCCAGAAAATAGCATCCTCAGTGTGAGAGAAGATTGTGATATCAGAATTGAACAAATTTAATTTAAAACACAATACTACAAAACAGAGCATAATTTCTGCTTTTGTTGAATGTCGGGCAAAAACGCTTGAATTGTTTAAAGATATGGATGAAGCTACTTTTTGTCTTCAAGCTCATCCAGATTTTAGCCCTGTAGGTTGGCATTTGGGGCATATTGCCTATACCGAATCTTTATGGATACTAGAACGTAATCCAGATGAAACTTGTTTGTTTCCTCAATACCGTCAACTTTATGCAGCAGATGGTTTACCCAAAAATCAGCGAGTAAAATTACCTACGTTCGCAGAAACTCGCGATTACCTTGATACAATCCGAGAGAAAGTTCTGTATCACATGGAAACAAGCGATTTAAAACAGCAAGAACGTTTATGGCGGTTTTTACTACAACATGAAAGTCAGCATAGCGAAACCATTAGTTTTGTCTTGGAACTAATAAGAAATCAGCAGTCAAATCAAGAAAAAGAAAATTCTTGGCATTTTGCTTATTCTTCTCCTTTATTCTCCAACCCTCTCAATGAGATGATTCAAATTCGGGCAGGTGAATTTGAAATGGGTAATAATTCTTTGGATGCTCTGGATAACGAACGCTCTGCACATAAAGTTCATTTAGATACATACTCAATCGATCGCTATCCCGTAACCTGCAAGCAATATCGAATATTTACTGAATCTGGTGGTTATAAAAACAATCAGTGGTGGTCGGAAGCAGGCTGGGAATGGTTGCAAACAGAAAAAGCTACACAACCACTTTATTGGGAAGACAATCCAGCTTGGTACAATCACCCAGTTTGGGGTGTAAGTTATTACGAAGCAGAAGCTTACGCAAAATTTGTCGGTAAAAGATTACCTACAGAAGCAGAATGGGAGAAAGCCGCGAGTTGGGATGAAAAATCAAAATCCCGTCATATTTATCCTTGGGGAGATGAAATACCCACACCCGAACACTGCAACCACAATAATATTCACAATCAGACAACACCAGTAAACGCTTATTCAGCAGGACAAAGTGCCTATGGTTTATACGATACTCTAGGAAACGTTTGGGAATGGACTGATAGCTGGTTTGATGGTTATCAAGGCTTTGAATATTATCCCTATAAAGGTTACTCCCAAGTTTATTTCGACAACGAACATAAAGTTCTTAAAGGTGGAAGTTGGGCGACTCGTCCCTGGGCATTACGTAGTAGTTTTCGTAACTGGTATCATCCCGGAGTACGTCAAATGTTCGCTGGATTCCGCTGTGCAGTTGATTGAGAGTGTCAACCTCTTTCCTCTAGGAACCTCCCTCCGCGTAACCTCTGCGTACCTTTGCGTTCAAAACTACTTTGCGCGATTACGATTGTAAATTTGTATAATTCGTAAGCTTTAAAGCAACAGGAAAATTTAAAAAATTTGCCAGTCGTGCTTATTCCTGATAACTGGTAGCTAATTACTGATAATCTAGATTTGGTTTGAGGTTTGTCAAACAAAGCAACCTCTGAAACCAAATAATCGGAGAATTGAATGGCATTTTCTAAAGCTACCAGCGCATCGGTTAGTTACTCTACAAGTGTTGAAAGTCGCTTGAAAATAGAATATTTGCAACAACCAACACCGAAAGTTGCTTCTCCTGCTGGAAGTGATGTAGTTAAAGGATTAACTGATAATCCTAAATATCTCTCTCCACGCTACTTTTATGATGATCGCGGTTCTGAGTTATTTGAAAAAATTTGCGAATTACCAGAATATTATGTAACTAGAACTGAAACTTCTATTTTACAAAATTGTGCTGAAGAAATTGCTGATATAACTGGTGCTTGCGAGTTAATAGAACTTGGTAGCGGTAGTTCAACTAAGACGCGGATTTTATTAGATGCTTATCAAAAAAAAGGTTATCCCTTGCGTTATTTACCAATTGATGTTAGTGCGGGTATTTTGGAAGCAAGTGCAAGACAACTATTAGTAGATTATCCTACGTTGCAAGTTCATGCATTAGCGGGAACCTATGAACAAGCATTAGGACAATTGAAATTAAGCGAATTACCCAACCGCATGATTGGCTTTATAGGTAGTACTTTGGGTAATTTGAATCCTCAAGAATGCGATGATTTTCTCTCTCAAATTACTGCTGCTTTACAGTTAGGAGAGTACTTTTTATTAGGAGTAGATTTACAAAAACCCCAAGATATTTTAGAAGCTGCTTACAATGATTCTGCGGGAGTAACTGCGGCTTTTAATCTAAATATTTTGAATCATTTAAATCGCCGCTTTGATGGTAATTTTGATTTAACTAAGTTTGAACATTGGGCATTTTATAATGAAACAAAGCATCAAATAGAAATGCATTTGCGTTCGTTGGAACCTCAAACGGTAGAATTAGGTTCTCTTAATCTGAAAGTTAATTTTGAAAAAGGTGAAACTATCAACACCGAAATTTCTCGCAAATTCGATATTAACGACATTCAAGAGTTACTTAAAAATCAAGGTTTTGTTCCGCAAAAAATTTGGACTGATGATAATCAATGGTTTGGTTTAATATTATCTAAACTTTCTTAGATCATTGGGTGGATATTATTTTTGTCCACCTTGTTTTATTTGTAGGGGAGGCAATTGCTGTGTAGATTAACTTCGGGTGATATTGCCGTTGTATTACGGCACGAATAATTTTGAAGATAAATCGGTATTATTCTTGTTGCCGTAACGTACCATCGACGATTGGGGTGCGTTACGGCATTAATTAATGTAGTTAAATACATCTAGCTACAGAAAGAAAACTTGTTTATCAAAAAGTATTAACCTCACCTTTGACGTAAATAACTTAATTCAACTCCTTTTGAATGAAAACCGATTTTTACCAAACCGCGACTTAATCAAATAATAAGCAGCAGGAACGAAATAAAGAGCCAGGAAAGTTGCACCAACAACACCACCCGCGATCGCAACAGCTAAGGGTGGCCAAAATTCTCCACCGGAGAGCAGTAAGGGGACAAATCCGATTGCGGTTGTCAAGGTGGTGGTGAGTACGTGACGAGTCGAGTGTAATACTACTTCTTGGATTGCTTGAGAATTTCCAGTTTTGGCGATGGGATGGTTGGAGATAGCGCTGATAACCACAATCGAGTCATTGACTGCGACACCAATCAAACCTACCGAACCGATAATTGGGTTGAAACCGAAGGGATAATCAAATAACCAGATGGAAAATAAACCCAAACCAAAAGATGCGATCGCAACTATTCCGATCACACCTGCAAGTTGAAATGAACCGAGGGAAAGTACTAATGTAGCTATCATCAAAATAATTAATACTCCCACGGTGGAAACCAAACCACCTACAGCATCGTTTCTTTGTTCTTGCTCTCCACCAAATTCAAATTTGTAACCAGGGGGTAAGGTAAATTTATTATTTTCTAATTGAGCTTGAAATTGATTTAAAATCTCTGCTGGTAAAACTCCAGCATTGAGAAAACCTTGAACTGTATTAACTCTTTGTCCGTTGTAGTGAGTAATTTGAGCAAGTTCTGGTTTCAGTTGAGCTTTACCCAAGGAAGAAAGAGGAACAGCAGCGAGGGGATTATTTCCTTTCCTATTAATACTCGAAGTTGCTAATAAATCTAAGGAAGATATTTGTGATAAGTTACCTCGCTCTTGCCCCAAACGAACTCTCACGGGTAATTCTTCGTTTGCTTCTAATATTGAACCACCAACGACACCTTCCAAAGAATTATCCAACTGTTGAGCAATAGTTGTGCGATTTAATCCTGCTAAACGGGCTTGTTCTTCGTCTATTTTCCATTCTATTTGTGGTTGAATTTCATCTAAACTCGCACGAGTATGAGTTACATCTTTAATTTGGACTAAAGATTGTCTAACTTTTTCTCCTAATGATTGCAAAGTTTCTACATTAGAACCATAAATCCGCATTTCAATCGGTGCATCAAAAGGAGGTCCTTGCTCTAATTGTCTGACAATAATTCTTGCTGAAGGAAAAGCTTTATCTAGTTGGGTTTGTATTTCTTTAGCTAGGTGACTCGAAGTAAGAGAATTTAATTGTACTAACGCTTGAGCGTAATTAGCTTGTTGTTCTTTTCCGCCAGTCAAATTGTAGTAAAAAGAAGGAATACTGCGACCTAATAACCAGTGAACATCTTTAATTTCTGGGTTTTTAATAATTTGTTGGCGAATTTGTTGAATTAAAGTTTGAGTTTTCGTTAAAGAAACTGATGCTGGTAATTCTAATTGAATTTGCAGTTGGTCTCGATCCGCAGCCGGAAAAAATTGTTGTTCGAGACTACCAGCTTGAATAAAACCCATAACTGGGATTAATAAAGCCAGTATAATTGATAAAATTGGTTTAGCTATTGTAAACTTTACGGTACGTCGATATAAGCGAGTCAAAA
>JBHJOU010000837.1:0-3246 GCA_050329355.1 Rivularia sp. (in: cyanobacteria) | reverse complement strand
AGTCCCCGTGTAGGTGGAAGAGTTTGGACTCATCGCTTTGGTACCGAGAATGATGCACCTTATGCAGAGTTAGGAGCAATGCGGATTCCTAGTAGCCATCACCATACATTACATTATGTTAAAGAAATGGGATTGAGCGATAAACTCTGCAAATTTATGACTGTATTTGAAGAACAAAATGCTTTTATTAATTTAGAAGGTAAAATCTTCAAAATGAAAGATGCTCCCCGGATTTTTCAACAACGTTATCAAGGGGTTTTTACTGATACTCGTTACAGCGAACAAACTCGATTATTTGCAGCTTGGTTAAAGACTATTGTTGATACTATTTCTCCCGGTGATTTACGGGAAAGTTTAGAAAATGACCTCAAATCTCATTTGATGGATGAGTTGGAAAGATTGGATTTATCACCTTATTTTTGCCAAGATAATGAATCTATTGATTTACAATCTTTCATTAAACAAAATCCCGGTTTTCGCGCTCGTTGTAGCAAAGCTTTAGATATGTTTTTTGAGGACATTGTAGTTGAAACTAGTCGCGATTTATTACAACTTCAAGGCGGAATGGAACAAATTATCGACCGTTTAGTAGAATCAATTCATTCACCTATTAAGTGTAATCAAAAGGTAGTTGCAATTCGAGTTTATCCCGAATTTACAGAAATTGACTATGTAGAAAATGGTGAAAAACACACTCGTCGTTGTGATTATGTATTATGTACAATTCCCTTTTCTATATTGCGAAAAATGGAATTGAAAGGATTTGATGAACGAAAACTCAACTCTATTCATAATACTTATTATTGCCCCGCGACAAAAGTTGCTTTCCACACTCAAGAAGCTTTTTGGCAAAAACAAGGTATTCGTGGTGGTGCTTCTTTTAGCGGTGAAGGTGTACGTCAAACATACTATCCTTCTGTTAAATTCAATCCCAATAGCGGTAGTGTAATGTTAGCTAGTTACACAATTGGTGATGATGCTGAGCGGATGGGCATGATGTCTGAGCAACAACGTCACGATTACGTTAAAGAGGTTGTTGGTAAGGTTCATCCAGAATTACAAGCTGAGAATATGGTTGTAGAAGCTGCTTCGATTGCTTGGGGTAATTATGAATGGAGTGCTGGCGGTTGTGCAGTACATTGGGAAGATGAATCTGTAAATACTTCTAATTATTTGGAAGCTGCTAGAAGACAACATCAATTGTTATTCGCTGGGGAACATTGTTCTAAATATCCTGCTTGGTTACAAGGTTCTATTGAGTCTGCTTTGGAAGCTGTTTACGATATTGTTGCTGATAAAAGAAGGAATCTTTTTTCTACCAATTCTGCTGTTCAAATACAAGATGCTAACATTTTACAAGCAGCTTGAAATCATTTATCTTAAAGGAGTTTTTTATTATGTTAACAATGTTATTTGAAATAATATCCTTTACGCTGACATCGAAATGATAAAAAGTATGTGCAAAAAAAACTCTGCGTTCCTCTCTCTTGAAAAGTTACTCATGGGGGGAACCCCCAAGACCGTACTTTCCGCTGCGCTTACCTCCGCGTCACTTTGCGTTAAAAATATATAATTCCGATACAAACGGATTTAATATAATATTCCCAAATTATTGGTGAAGATTAGCAAACCTGGTTTTTAAAAAGAATCAGGTTTTTCAATTGATATTTTTTTATTCATATCATGTACAGGTAAGCACTTTTAGAATAGGGAATTGTCAGTTATTCATGCAATTTTATTTTTATAAATTAAGATAAATTAACCGCAGAGAGCGCTGAGGAAGAAGAAGAAGAGAGAGAATTGCATAAAATGAATAAGTATTACCCTATGAAAAAGTATTAGATGATGAAAATGAGGTTATAAAATGATTATTGTTACTCAATGTGGAACTCCTGAAGTTGAAATTGAACGGATTATTGATGAATTAAGTGTTTATGAGGGAATTATTGAAAAAATTGTCGGTAAGGAAAAGGTTGTAATTGGTTTAGTTAGCGATACTTCTCATATTAGTCTCCAATCTATTCAACAAATTAGTCCTTTCATTGAAGACGTTTTTCGAGTTGAACAACCTTTTAAACGAGTTTCTCTGGAATCTCGTTATGGTGAACCTTCTGAAGTTGTTGTTCAAACCCCTAACGGTACGGTAAGTTTCGGTGAAAATCATCCTTTGATTGTTGTTGCTGGACCTTGTTCGGTGGAAAATGAACAAATGATTGTGGAAACTGCACAGGTAGTTAAAGCTGCGGGAGCGCAATTTCTACGAGGTGGTGCTTATAAACCCCGTAGTTCGCCTTATGCTTTCCAGGGACATGGTGAAAGTGCTTTACATCTGTTAGCGAAGGCTCGTGAAGTTACTGGTTTGGGAATTATTACGGAGGTAATGGATACTGCTGATTTGGAAAAAGTTGCTCCCATTGCCGATGTGGTACAAATTGGAGCCAGAAATATGCAAAATTTCTCGCTGTTAAAGAAAGCTGGTGCTACTGGTAAACCAATTTTGCTCAAGCGGGGGATGTCTGCAACTATTGAAGAATGGTTGATGGCTGCTGAATATATTTTGTCTACGGGTAATAAGAATGTAATTTTGTGTGAGCGAGGAATTCGCAGTTTTGACAATAAATACACTCGAAATATTTTGGATTTATCTATTGTACCTGTATTGCGGACTCTAACTCATTTACCGATTATGATTGACCCTTCTCATGGTACTGGTTACTCGAAATTTGTTCCGACTATGGCTAAGGCTGCTATTGCTGTTGGTACTGATTCTTTAATGATTGAGGTTCATCCCAATCCTGCTAAGGCTCTTTCTGATGGACCTCAGTCTCTTACTCCCAAAGCTTTTATCGAATTGATGCAAGAAATTAAACCTCTTTCTCAATATTTCGGACGCGATGATAATTTTGATTTTACGACATCAAGTTTTGTTCGCGAACATCCATTGAGCATCAATCTTTGACAATGTAGAGACGCGAAATTATGCCCTATGACGCTATCGCGTCTCTACATGGTTTCGGGGATTAATCAATCAAAATTAATCATTAATTTTGAGGGGTGAGAGTAGCCAGCAGAAAGCACGAATAATAGAAAAAAGGTTTGATGAATTGAAACATAATCTAGGGAAGGATTTAACAGTGAACAGTGAACAGTAAACAGTTATCAGTGATCTATTTATCCCTGGGTTTAAGTCCCCCACCGACCGGGGGAATGCGTTGGTGGCGGGTCTAAATCCCCCACCATACGCCG
>JBHJOU010000258.1:0-2089 GCA_050329355.1 Rivularia sp. (in: cyanobacteria) | reverse complement strand
TATCCGATTGAAGTACGAAGAGAAGATTTATTCAGGTCGTTCCGCGAATACAGATATCATTGTTGCATCGGCACAGGCTTATGTAAATGCACTTAATAAGTTGTATGGAGCGTTACTGAGTAAACAGAAGCAGCAAATAACTGCATAGTTAAGAGTAGGGAGTAGGGAGAAGTCGGGTTTTTAGACAGATATTTAATATCAAAACCCGACTTCTGATTGTGATTATTAATTTTTAGTCGGTTGCAAGCATTGCCAATAGTTCAATTTCCGATAGTTTAAGGAATTTCCAACTGCTGCCGTTTGTTACACTACCATAGATATTGGCAATGGCAAGATTATTTCAGCTAATCTACAAACCCCCTCCCTAAGCTGCGATTCTGTGAGTTCTCCGTAACCGAAGATAAATTCACCTGTGGGATGGTTTAATAGATAATGGGGATTAGCAGACATCATTCCGATTCCAACTTCAGCAGCGCGTTGAATAATTTCTCCGTCACTCAAAGTAGTATTAAAGCGCACCATCAGGTGAATTCCGGCTTTTTCTCCTAATATTTCAGCGCTTTTTCCAAAGTGTTCTTTTAAAGATTTTACTAAACTTTGACGACGTTTATCATATATTGAACGCATTTTTCTCAGATGACGTTCTAAATATCCTTCGTTAATAAATTCTGTAAGTACTTGTTGTTCTAAAATTGGTAAATGTCTGTCATTCAACCATTTTGCACGGGTGAATATAGATATTAAACTTTTGGGAAGTACTAAATAACCGATTCGTAGGGATGGAAATAAAACTTTGGAAAAAGTACCAATATAAATTACCGAATCGCTTTGATCTAATCCTTGTAATGCGGGAATTGGTTTTTCATTATAACGAAATTCACTATCATAATCGTCTTCAATAATTAATCCTCCGGTTTGTTGCGCCCAATTGAGTAATTCTAAGCGTCGCTGTAATGGTAAAATTGCTCCGGTAGGGAATTGATGAGAAGGTGTAATGTAAATTAAACGGATGTTTTGTGGCGTATAATTTACTAATTCTTGTACCACTAAACCATAATTATCCACCGAAATGGGTAAAATTTTAGCGTTTTGTGTTTCAAATATAATTTTTGCGCTTAAATAACCGGGATTTTCAATAGCTACGGTTTCTCCGGGTTCAATTAATAAACGTAAAATCAAATCGAGCGCTTGTTGGGTACCGTTGGTAATTAATATTTGTTCTGGTTGACAATTAACCGCACGGGAACGAGTAAGATAATCTGTAATTGCTGCTCGTAAGGGTTGATAACCATTAGGCTCTGTTGAATAATCTAGCCAATTCAAGTTAGTATTACAGTAACGTGATAGCAATCTACGCCATAATTTGACTGGAAATTCTGTTAATGCTGGTGTTCCGTAACGGAAGTTTATTTCTAGTTTTGGTTCTGTAATTCTGGGAACGTTTGCTGTATTAACTAAAGTATTTCCATACATCGATAATTTAATTGATGAACGATTAATTTTATCAATATTTTCGATTGGATTTGAATAAATTAAATCATCAGGAAGCTGTTTACAAACAAAAGTACCAGAACCCATAACCGTTTCTAAATAACCTTCGTTTAAAAGTTGTTCGTAACTAGTGGTAACTGTGAAACGAGAAATTGACAGAGATTTTGCTAAAAAACGAGTTGAAGGAATCCTTTCCCCTGGTGTTAATCTTCCGCTGAGAATTGCTTGACGTAGTTGTTCGTAAAGTTGTTGATGTAAGGGTTTTGATGAATTATTATTGAGGGCGATCGCTAATTCCATAAAACAGTTAACAGTTAACAGTTAACAGTTAACAGTAGTCTAATAATAACATTTCAGAGTCAAGAGTTCCTTGTTTCCTACCCCAGATATTACAGAAGTCGAGTTTTTATGATATGAATATCGGTAACATCAGAAAATCTTCATCAAAACCCGACTTTTTAACCCACGGATATCAAGTCTTACACTTTAACAGCTTCAGCTTTTTTAACGGGTACATAAGGCTTTTCTGCACCTTGTGCTAAATACTCTTGAAGTTGAGATTCGATTTGTTCACGGACAATTTGACGGTATTCCAGAA
>JBHJOU010000230.1:0-6377 GCA_050329355.1 Rivularia sp. (in: cyanobacteria) | reverse complement strand
TTAATCTTCACGTAATCGTAGCTCAAATCGCATCCCCAAGCTTTACCAACACCTGCACCATTGCCAACACTAACAGCAATTATTACCGGATTATCTATCCTTTGGGTATTTACCGTATTCCTGTCAACAGTTAAATCATTACTATTATTAGTCGCGACAAAATCTGAAGGGAAAGAAGATTCCTCTGCTGTTTGTTTCAAATATGCACTCGCTGCTTTTCGATCAAACTCAAGGGGTTGTCCTTTTTCCATTAATAAAAAATCCCCCATTTGAATTCTTAAATCATCTTGCTCAAATGGTACCCCTGCACGCCCAGCAGCAGCAGCAATTCTTCCCCAATTTGGATCGCGTCCAAAGATTGCAGACTTGACTAACGATGAACCAGCAATGGTTTTAGCAATTTTCAAAGCTGATTTTTGATCCGATGCACCGCTGACTTGCACTTCTATTAAACAAGTTGCACCCTCACCGTCGCGAGCGATCGCCTTTGCTAAATGCTGACAAACTGCGGTTAACATGGCTTCTAATTTCTCAGCTTCTGCACCCATTTCGGTAATCGCTGGGGTACGAGATTGTCCGTTAGCTAAAGCAATTAAACTATCGTTGGTACTAGTATCCCCATCAACGGTAATTGCATTAAAACTTTTATCGGCTGCACGACTCAACATTTCTTGCCATAACCCAGAAGAAACCGCAGCATCGCAAGTCACAAACGCCAACATTGTCGCCATATTCGGATGAATCATTCCCGAACCTTTAGCAATTCCGCCGACTCGCACTGGTCTATCATGTATAGTTGTTTCTAAGGCAATGGATTTTGTCACTAAATCTGTAGTAATTATCGCCTTTGCGGCTGCATCGGAACCAGTTTCCGAAAGCGCTTCTACTAACTTGGGTATACCCGTTTTCAAAGCATCCATCTTAATTCTTTGCCCAATTACCCCAGTTGAAGCCAGCAACACCGACTTTGAAGAAATATTCAGCGCTTGCCCCAACATCATCGCACTTTCAAGCGCATCCAACCAACCTTGATTACCCGTAGAAGCGTTAGCCTGTCCCGCATTACAGAGTATTGCACGAGCGCTGTGTGCTGCAAGCAACCGCTGACGACAATAATCTACACAAGCCGCAGTCACCTGGGAAATCGTAAACACACCTGCGGCGATCGCCTCTACATCTGAAACAATCAATGCTAAGTCACTAGCACCTGAAGGTTTCAGCCCTGCGGCAATTCCAGATGCTTTATATCCTTTCGGTGCTGTAACACCACCACTTATTTCCCGCCACTCACTCATTACTCTTCCCCTACATTTTGATCACCGCAATCAGAGGGGATTATATCAATATATTTGTCAACACTTAATGGTAACTTATTAGTTATTAATGGTTAGGAGTTAGGAGTTAGGAGTTAAGAGTTAGGAGTTAGGAGTTAGGAGTTAAGAGTTAAGAGTTAGGAGTTAAGAGTTAGGAGTTAGGAGTTAAGAGTTAGGAGTTAGGAGTTAAGAGTTAGGAGTTAGGAGTTAGGAGTTAATAATTAATTATCTTCTCCCCATCCCGAAAGTCTCCCCATCCCGAAAGTCTCCCCATCCCGAAAGTCTCCCCATCAAATTTTCACGGTGGAGAAACGACGACGTATTGTGTAAATCAAAGACTGGATGCGGTTGAAACCGTTGTTTCCGAAGATTTGCGAAAGCGCGATCGCAAAGTTTAAACGAATCATTTTGGGAAAAACAAGAATTGGGGGATAATGTTTAATTGCTTGGTTGCGAAAATAAGCTGCTTGTTTACAATAACCTGTTTGTAAAGCTTTCCAAGCTAAGTAAATGTTTGCATAAGCATAGGTACGGTTTTTTAAATAGAATAATTCTTGAGGAACTGATTGAAATATTTGCTCAATTGAACCTAAATCTTGTTCGAGCATTTGCCAATTTTTAGTTGTATTATTAGGATGTTGACGATAAAAAACTAAAGGTTCTTTGATTAGCATGATGGGATAACGTAAAGCGATACGTACCCAAAGTTCCCAATCTTCAGAAGAATGTAAGTTATGATCAAAGTTTCCTACATCTAAACAGCTACGACGAACTATTACAGAAGAAGTTACTATTGTATTTTGTTCTAATAATGGTTTAAGAGCATTACCTTCGACATTCGATATAAAGCTTCTTCCTAGAGATTTTCCTTGTTCATCAATTATTGTCATTGCGGTATGAACTAAACCTACTGACGGATTATTTTTAAAACATTGCAATTGTTTTTCTAATTTAGTAAGTTCCCACAAATCATCAGCATCTATAAATGCAATATACTCTCCTGTTGAATTTTTAATACCGATATTTCTTGCTGCGGAAACACCTTGATTTTCTTGAGAAATTAGTTTAACTCGCGAGTCTACAATATTGTAAAACCATTCCACAATATTGTCAGAACTTCCATCATTAATAATCAAAACTTCAAAATCTGTAAAAGTCTGCTTCAAAACGCTTTCTAGAGTTTGTGGCAGATAATTCATTGCATTATAAGCAGGAATAATGATAGAACAACATGGCATTTGAATAAAACCTTTTTCTCAAATATAGAAATCCTGTTTGATTTTTTTTGGGGCAAGCCTGGCGAAGCCTGATCGATTTGTTGAGGTAAGGAAACAGGGAACAGAAAACAGGTGACAAAAAATGTGCTGAGTCGTGTTAAAAAATATTATGTACTTTTAGATATTTTTGCTACCGTATTTAAATATAATTTTATGGAGCATAATTAACTAACCGCTTTAAGTAGCACCTTTTATCTTTAATCTCTAATCTTAACCTTTGACTTTTGAACTTTAAGCTCTAACCTTTAACCTATTTTGAATTAATTCTAAAATCACATCACGATATTTTAAAGCAATCGCATCCCAACTAAATCTTAAAGCATTATTTATAGCTTTTTGCTGCCAATTTTTTTTGAATATTTTTAGAACTTGAGATAATGCATCAGCGTATATCTCTGGATTTGTCACATCGCATAAAATACCGCTATCACCGACAATAAAACGACGCATTTCATCATCTGTTGCAACTACTGGTAAACCACTTGCCATTGCTTCAATGTAAGCAAAACCAAAGGGTTCATTGAGAGAAGGAAGTGTAAATATATCCGCACTACGATAAACTTCTGGCATTTTTTGAAAAGGAAAAGTACATATTTTAAACCGATTTGAACCGAGTAATTTATCCCCTTGTGCTTGAAAATAATTTTTATCTGGCCCGTCTCCACATAGTAATAAACTACCTTCAGGTAAACGAGAAACTGCATTAATTACTAAATCGACTCTTTTATGATTATTACGATTTAAAGAAGCAACACACAATATAACTGGTTGATTTAAACCAAAATCTATTTTGTTACCTTGAGGAGTAAATTGTTTTAAATCAACTCCATTAGGAATAATATTTACTTGTTGTGTTGGTTTAATCTTGCGAACAAATGCAGCAGTTTTTTCATCGTAAACTACTAAACTATCAGGATAAAAAAATAGATTACGTTTCAAACATTTTCCCTCTGCTAATAAACTATTATGTTCAACATAAAGTATGGGAGTACCTCTTATCGCACGTACAGCAGCAGCAATTGCTAAACCACCATAGTCATTACAAGGAAATATTAAATCGGTAGAATTAAATAAGCAACGAGTAACACAAGGGAAGAAATTAGTTAGATGTTCAATAATAATTTCGGGATGATTTGCAAAGCGATGAACTAACTTTTTAATCAACGGTTGGTTGATGAAATCATAAGTATAAGCGCGAGGAATACCACCAGACAAACGAGAGAATTCACCGCAATCAGCACCACTCAAAAGTTCTACATCAAAGTAGTTACTAAGACGACGAGTCATTTCTATGGCAAAAATTTCCGAACCACCACTCCAATTCACACCCGCACTCGGATGAATTATCGTAATCTTATAAGGATGTTTTTTATTGATTAACTCTTGCTGCGGACTATTTGTAGATTTAATTAATTTCTGAGTCATTAGATTTTAGATTTTAGTCTTTTGAAAAAAAGATTCTTGTATTTGAACGATTATTAAATAAGCTTAGAAGTTAAAGGGAACGCTACCATTACCAATCACTCAACTAACTATTAACTGATAACTGATAACTGTCAACTGTCAACTATTTCCTCCCATCCCACAATTGCAAATAACAGCCACCAATAAAAAAATAAAGTTGTATGACTCCAAACATTATCGGTAGCCATTCCTAAAAGGATTGCTGCAAAAATTGCTATCATTGTTACACAAAGTCTTCTACGGGGACTTCCTAATAGTGAATCCCGCAAATATTTCCCTAAAAAAACTATTTGTATTCCAAGGAATGCGATAAAACTTGTAAATCCGATAATTCCCGTTTCTGCAAGAAATCGCAGATAATCATTATGAGCATAATTTTGAAAATAAGTTATATATTGACTAGTACCCAAACCGTATCCTAAAAGCGGTGATTGTTTCCAAGCATCTATTAAAAATGACCATTGAGCAATTCGCCAATTGGCGCTGTTTCCATCTCCAAATGATAATAATATTGTTCGAGATATATCTAAATCTTGATTAAATAATGGTGTTTCTAAAAGTGCATTCAGCTTTTCATAACCAAATTCGGTACTCGCAAATAAATAAAATACTAATACAATGAATAAAATCCCTCCAATTAACCTTAATAAATTCAATTTAGGCGCAATCAAGACAATTATAAAAACTGACATCATGATTAAACTGGTGAGAGATTTTGTCATCACCATAAAAAATGCCAAAGTTCCTAATAATGTCAGCCAAAACCAACGATTTTCTTTTGCATGACCTAATTTCCACAAAGTTAAACTAATAAATAAAAATAAGAAGGTTCCAAATGTACTAGGATGTCCAATAGTTGAATTTAGACAATTTCCACAACTGATAACATCAGGAAGACGCGAAGGTATCACAAGTTGTAAAAATCCTACTGTTAGTGGTACTAAAAGACTAAAAAATAAGACGGGGATAACTTTTTGTGGATGAATTTTCCCTTTTAATTGCATCACCAGCAAATATATCATTAACCAAGAAAATATCCGCGTCCATTCTCTAATTCCATCTATTAAATAGGTTTTTCCTAATAATCCCCAACCGACTATTGGTAAAATTACCCATATTCCTAAAAACCCTACCCATCCCGCAAAAACCCAGAAAAATTTATCTGTATGAACCTTTCTTCCAATTAATATTTGGACTATGACATAAAGTATAGTCAGCCCATCTAAACCAATTGCAAAAGCCGCAGGTACTTGCTGTGCTGAAAAAGGATCTAATGAACTACGTAATACTAATAAAGTTAATACCGCTTGTTCAAATCGAGCAAAAAAGAATATCAGTACCGCTACTACACCCAAAAGTAAACCCACGACTATGGGTATTGCACCAGCCCCATATCCTACAGCTACACCAATCCCAACTCCTGCCAATCCTACTAAAAATGATAGGTAAGAAGAACTGTTGAACTGTTTATTTGTTAACATTTTTATCTTCTTCCCCCCGGAGTCAAATATCTTGTCGGTTGATAATTTTTCACCGGATAACGATAATATTGTTCTGTTAAACTCGACATTCCATTAACCACCACTCCTAAAATCGATATCTGATTACTAGTCAATTCCGATACCGCTCTTTGCAATATTTCTTTGTTGGTAAAGCCGGGACGTGTCACCAAAACTACTCCATCACTCTGTTTACCCAAAGTTGATGCATCCGCACAAGCACTTAAAGGTGGAGTATCTACAATTACTAAATCGTACTCTTTCTTCGCTGATTCTAAAATCGATTTCATTTCTACTGACTCTAACAATTGCGAAGGTCTTCCATGGAGTTCACCGCAAGTTAGAATATCTAAATTATCTACATCAGTCTTTTGTATTGCATCAACAAAGTTTCTCTTTCCCTCAATTATTTCAGTAATCCCTGGCTTCGGTGGTAAATTGAATAGAGTATGTTGTGCTGGTCTGCGTAAATCTGCATCGATTATCAGTGTTTTTCGAGACAACATTGCGGAAACTGCCCCTAAATGGGAAACTACCACAGATTTACCTTCACCGGAAATAGTACTGCTAACCACAATCAGGTTTAATTGATTATCATTGCGAAACTCCAAGGTTTTGAATAGCATTCGGTAGGGTTCCACCAAACCAATTTGGTCTAAAAATCGATCTGAGGGTTCTAATACCAAAGTTTTCCCAGGTAAACGCGGTAATACTCCTAGTAATGGTAATTTAAGTAGTTCTTCGGCTTCTCTTGGGTCTCTTAAGGTATTATCCATCAATTCCAGTAGCAAAATCACGCCGGTAGCTAAAATGCCACCAAAAAT
>JBHJOU010000002.1:0-3722 GCA_050329355.1 Rivularia sp. (in: cyanobacteria) | reverse complement strand
AAGGAGAGGGGAGGGGGTGAGGTTTTTGCGGGAATTGGGTTAAGGAGAGGGGAGGGGGTGAGGTTTTTGCGGGAATTGGGTTAAGGAGAGGGGAGGGGGTGAGGTTTTTGCGGGAATTGGGTTGAAGTATAAAGCTTTTTGATACTTCAACTTTTGTCAGTAATTAACTAACTTTATCCTGCGGCTTCAGCTGTAATCGCCGGATATGATTCGTTGTCATCACTTGGTGGTGCCGGAGATTTAGCATTAGCAAAGGGGTCATCGGTATGGGATAGAGCTACAACTTCTTTGGCTCTTTTGGTTCCATATTCGTAAGGACCGATAAGTAAAAATGGGTGTGACTCGAAGTTCTCAATTGCTGGTGGTGAACTGGTCATCCACTCCAACGTTAAGGAATCCCAAGGATTGTTATTGGCTTTTTTCCCAGCCCTCCAACTCCAAAGCACGTTGATGATGAAAGGTATTGTAGACACCGCCAAAATGTAGGAACCGTAGGTACAAATTTCATTGATAGCGGCAAATTTCGGGTCGTATTGAGCAATACGACGATTCATACCCATCAAACCCAACTTGTGCATCGGTAAGAAAGTCATGTTCATCCCGACAATTGTTAAAGCAAAATGAATCCGACCCAAAGTTTCATTAACCATGCGTCCGGTAATTTTGGGGAACCAGTGGTAGTAACCGGCAAAAATTCCCAAAACTGAACCACCGAATAATACATAGTGCAAATGGGCAACTACAAAATAAGTATCATGGACGTGGATATCAAAAGGGACAGCCGCCAACATTACGCCACTGATGCCGCCAATTACGAAAATACCCAAAAATCCCATTGCAAAAAGCATCGCGCTGTTGAGGCGAATTTTTCCACCCCACATTGTCGCCAACCAACTAAATATTTTGATACCAGTAGGTACGGCAATAATCATGGTAGTAATCATGAAAAACATCCGCAACCAACCAGGAATACCGCTGGTAAACATATGGTGCGCCCAAACAATCAAACCCAAAAAACTAATTGCTAAAGAAGAATAGGCGATCGCCTTATAACCAAAAATCGGCTTACGGGAGTGAGTGGGTATTACTTCCGAAATTACCCCAAAGAAAGGCAAAATCATAATGTAAACCGCAGGGTGTGAGTAAAACCAGAACATATGCTGGTATACCACCGGATCACCACCACCAGAAGGGTTAAAAAATGCGGTTCCGGCAATTAAGTCAAAAGAAAGTAAAATTAGTGCGCCTGCTAACACTGGAGTTGAAATTAAAACTAGGGCTGAGGTAGCCAACATTGCCCAACAAAACAGCGGTAATTGGTAAAAACCGATGCCTGGAGCGCGCATTTTTAACAAAGTTACCAAAAAATTGATGGCACCCAAAATCGACGAAGTACCCAGCAGCAGGATACTAATAATCCAAATTGCTTCACCAACTTGTCCGGTAACTAAACTCAACGGAGGATAAGAAGTCCAACCCGCATCCGGTGCATCACCAACAATCAAACTGCTGATTAATAACACCCCAGAAGGAGGAACCATCCAAAAAGCCAGAGCATTTAGTTTCGGAAAAGCCATATCTTCAGCCCCAATCATCAAGGGAATCAGATAATTAGCAAAACCCGCACCCGCTGGCACAATCCACAGAAAAATCATGATTGTCGCGTGCAGCGTAAACAAACCATTGTAAAGTTCGGGACTTACAAAGTCTGAAGCAGGAGTTCGCAATTCCGTGCGAACCAAATCCGCCATGACACCACCGATACAGTAAAAAATGAATGTAGTAACTAAGTACTGAATTCCAATTACCTTATGGTCAGTATTAAAAGTAAAATACTCCCACCATTTCCTTTGACGATGTGAAGTATCAGCCCTATGGCTGGTTTGTTCCAACTGTGTTTGTGTCATAAAAATTCTTTATTGATTGATAGTTGTTGGTTGATAGTTGTTGGTTGATAGTTGTTGGTTGTTGGTTGATAGTTTCTATTAACCACTAACCACCATCCACTAACTACCATCCACTACTTGTGAATTTGGTGTAACATTTCTGATGAAATTCCCATTTCACTGGTGTAGGGAGCAAGAAATTCATCTGCTGATTTTTCTTGTGGGTTAATCGCAATTGCTCGATTCAATGTTTCTTTGCTGGCGACTTGCTGTTCTTTCACCCAATTATCAAATTCTTGTGGTGTTTGAACAACAACTGTGGTATTCATAGCACCATGATAGGGACCACAAAGTTCGGCGCAAATTAGTTTGTAATCACCTGCTTTTCGGGGTGTAAAACGAAGTTGTGTTTGTCTACCGGGAATTATGTCTTGCTTAAGACGAAATTCTGGCACCCAGAAAGCGTGAATTACATCATTTGCAGCCATATCAAGTAAAACTTCTTGACCGATGGGAAGGTGCAATTCACCAGAAAAAACACCACTCTCAGGATAGTTAAAAAGGAAAGCATACTGCAAACCAGTAACTTTTACCACCAAATCTGGCTCTGTGCCTTCATTTTCAGGAGTAGCGCCCAAACTAGGAGCAACTATACCCATTTGGGGAGCATTTTCTTTTTGAGGCAATTGGTCGATATTTCTAACTTCTGAAGTATCGTCCAAAGTTGCTGCAATCGCTGCCCCAGGCATTGATGTGGCTTGTGGTGCCATAGGAGATTCGTGAGCGGCATGGGGGTTAAACCCGCCCATTTCGTTGTATATATCAAAGCTGTACACAGAAATACCGAAAACAATGATAGCTGGTATTGCCGTCCAGAGAATTTCTAACGGTACATTCCCATGAATCGGTTCACCATCAGTGTCATCACCTTTGCGACGACGGTATCTGAAGGCACTAAAAATCAAAACTCCTTCAACGATGAGAAATATACCAACAGAAACAGTCATCATCGTATTGAACAAGCCGTCTACTAAAAAGGCTTCATCTGAAGCTGCCGTAGGTAGTAGACCATGATTTTGACCGAACCAAAGACTCGCTAGTGTCAGCAAAACACCAATTAATAACGTCCAGATTGTACTTGGAATATTCACGGTTGATAATAGTTAGCGGCTTTACTAGATTATTTAGAACTACTCACATACTAAGTTAGTTCAGGCTAATGGCATTGCGTGTAACAACTAAAAATCTTTATTATTTTTTATGGTAGTGGATGGTGGTTGGTAGATGATGGTTAGTTGTCAACTGTCAAATCATCACAACCTAAAAAATCTCTAAAGCTTTCGTCTAAATTAGTGATTTGCGATCAAGAGTATAAGTGTAAAAGACTTCTGTCCAAATTTGTGGTTTGCGCTAGTCTGGAGATGAATTGCTATTGATTCAGTGATGAAAACTTCATAGCTCAGGTTTTCGGGTATAAGAAAAGGTAAAATTGATGAGCCAATTTGTTTTAGAATCACAAAACCAAGTTGCAACGACGCAGCAACAATTACCAAAAGATCGAATTCGTAAGCTTGTATGGAAAATGGCGATCGCGACTTTGATTTTGATGGCGATCGGTAGTGCTACCCGTGTGATGAATGCTGGACTAGCTTGTCCGGATTGGCCACTTTGTTACGGGGAACTTGTACCCACCAAACAAATGAATTTTCAAGTTTTCCTAGAATGGTTTCATCGATTGGATGCGTCTTTGATCGGTGTGAGCGCTATAGTTCTAGTGGCAATGTCTTGGTGGAATCGTCAATGTTTACCGAAGTGGCTGCCTTGGGCTTGTACCTT
>JBHJOU010000169.1:0-4281 GCA_050329355.1 Rivularia sp. (in: cyanobacteria) | reverse complement strand
TTGTAATCCAGGTAAAATAGCAGTTTCTGGAATTGAAGTCCCTTCACCAGAAGGTGGTAAATTTAGTCATCTAGACTACTATGAAAGAGTTTTATATTCGCTTAAAGAAGTATTAATTGAATATAAAATTGTTTATGGAATTAATGATGAAACAACAAATAGTTTTGAACCAAAATATCAGAGGAGTCGTAATGCTAGAGCATTAAGACGAGCAGTAGAAAATGTGTTTAAATATCGCCAAATAGAAGCTTTTATGGTCGATGAAGGTCAACATATATTTGCTATATCTGGAGCGCAACAGATGTTAGAACAAATGAATTGGATAAAGTCAATCGCTAATCTGACGGAAACAGTTCACGTTCTATTTGGAACTTATGATTTATTAAATTGTCCTAATTTAACTGGACAAATAGGTAGACGCAGTGAAGATTTTCATTTTGCACCCTATTATAAAGAACATAAAGAAGATTATGCAGAGTTTAAAAAAGTTGCATTAACTTTTGCAGAATATATGCCTGTTATAAAAGTACCTGATTTTGAAAATAAAATTGATTACTTTATGGATTACTCTGTTGGTTCCATTGGAATTTTTCATGGATGGTTATACCGTTCGCTTCGTACCTGTATTAATGACCATTGTAATACTTTGACTTTCAAGCATATTAAACAGGGTGAACTTGCACCTTACAAGCGTAAAACTATTCGTGAAGAATTAGAAAAAGGTAATAGAGTATTAGCACAACTTATGAACGACAATGATAATTTGAATCAAAGTAATAGCATTAGTGAAATGCAAGAACAGCTTAGAAAAAGAAGAGTTGGTCAAAGATGTCCTAAAAGAGATCCAGTGGGAGAAAATTAGTATGGAAATTAATATAAATACAATTTATGAACTATGGGATTTATCAATACCTAATACACCAGAACACAGTACCTTATTTCACTTAGAACCTATTGGTATAGGAACACCATTAGTCGAAAGTTTGACTAGCTATGTTAAACGACTTGCTAATGCTCATAGTATTTCTTCAAGAATGCTAATTTTAAGTGAGATAGCACCATTATTGGATGTTGAGTATGTATTAGGACCGCATAATAGAAGTCTCGAAAAAATTTATGGTAAGCGAACCTATGCGCTTAATAGCGTTGGAAAGATGGCATTGAGTTTAGTTAATGCTTTGGAGGTAAAAACATTAGGCTCAAACTTACAATTCCTCACTCTGCTGACTTGGCGAAATGTTATTAACCAACGAAACTTAATGCGTCATCATCAAGCGTGGTGTCCATTTTGCTATCAAGAATGGTATGAAAATAAACAAATATTATATGAACCACTTTACTGGTCACTTAAAGCTATTAATATTTGTACTAAGCACGATAAAATTTTGCTTGAAAATTGCCCTCATTGTCAACAATATATAGTTCATCTTCCTGGACAAGGAAAGCCGGGGTATTGCCCAAAATGTCGGGGTTGGCTGGGCGATCTTCCTAAAAATTTAATTATAGATGATATTTTCCCACCAACCGAACACCTTGAATGGCAAAACTTTGCCGCAAACAATATACTAAAACTAATAACATTGGCTCCTTGCTTAAAATCGATTCCATCCAACAACTCAATCAAAGAAAACCTTTTAGCAATTCTTGAAAAAATCCCCTATAAGAGTTTAAATGAGTTTGCTTATTTATCAAATATACCTCATGGACTTTTACATCGTTGCATTCATAATTCTCAATCGACTGTAATTGATAATCTTTTAAATATTTCATATCAGCTTGGAATACCTCTAATTGATTTTTTTACTAATAAGCCTGTGATAAATTTAGCTTCTTTAGCTATTCGTGATTCTCAAAAAATTAATGTCTACAGGATAAAGAAGCAAAGAGAACAAAGTTTTCAGGATTTAAATATAGTTCAAGCTGAAAAAATTATCGCTGATGGACTGAAGGAGTTTCCTCCTCCATCTATACAGCAGATTGCAGCCAGGATTGGATGTTATTTTACTACTATAAAAAGCAACTTTCCGGAATCATACTGTTTACTAAAAATTAGATATAATGATTATGAAAATAAATTTATAAAAGAAAAGCTTGAAGCAACACTTCTTGAAAAAACACCACGCTCTATGCTCAAAATTTCTAAGAGTTTAGGATATAAAAGTAGTGGTAATCTGTATCGTCTATTTCCAAATATTTGTTATAAAATATCTAGTCGTTATCAAAAATATGAAGATAAAATAATACAGTCAAGATGCCAAGAAATTAGGAAGGTTGCTCTCAGAATCCATAGATCGGGAAAAAAGCCTAATCCTCATAATGTTGCTGCTGCTTTAGCCCAACCATCTATTTTTAGAAACCCATACGCTCAAGCTGAGTTAACCAAAGTAAAGCGTGAATTAGGCTACGAATAATACACGCTTTAAGTAGGGAGGCGTAATTATTTGTAAAATACCAGTACCCTCTGAAAAGTCTATAATCCTTAAATAGCAAAGGGTTTGCTACATAAATTCATCTTAGTTTTAAATCAAACTACCTACTTACTACAAGCCTGAATTTAGCCAATCATAGATAAAAAATATTTAAAAAAATACGTACAATAAGCCCTTCTAGTTCTGAGTTGATTAAATTCAGTAAGAAAGGCATACTTTTTAAATCTTAATTCAGAGTATTCACTATAGAGAATATTTTACAAAATTTTTTGCTCTCATTCGATTAGTCACTAATTATCTACTATACATAGCTATAACCTTAATTACATTGCTGTTAACCCAAATTTAAGTCGTCAAATAATACCTTCCTGACTTTTAAAATATTCCTTTTAAAATTAATCATGTCTTGAAGAAGGCAACAAGAAAGTTGCCCAAAGCCTCTTGCCTTCATTAATAAACATTGATGAGTTTTATTCTTTTACTGTAATACAACCTTGGGTAGTTTTATACCATAAGTTTGCCACTAACTTTTTTTACCATTACCTTGCCATCTTGGCAAAGTCAAATTACAAATCACACTTCGCGTCTCCGCAAATTACAGAACAGGTAATTCAAAAATTAGCGGATGCGCGGTTAATTGTCACCCAGGAAGAATTTGTTGATGTGGCACACGAAGCGTTGATTCGTCATTGGTTACTGTTAAGGAAATGGCTAGATGAGAATAGGGATAGGTTGAGAGAAAAGCGGAAAATTGAAGCTGCTGCGGAAGAGTGGAATAAGCAAGATAAAAAGAAAGATTATTTGTTCAAAGGTGGGCAATTAAAGAAAGCAAAAGCATGGCAGAAAGGGGAAGGGGGGAAATTAGGACTGTCACCGTTAGCTGGGGAGTTTATTAAAGCCAGTGAGAAACACCGACAAAGGGCTTTATTGCTCACTGCTGGCTGGGTGACAATTCCGATTTTTGTGGCATTTTTGGCTGTTGCTCCACCCTTGAGACAGCAAGGATATGATGCAGCTTTGGAAAAAATTAAAACTCCTAAACAAGCAGGTATAAAGGAAGCGTTGGAATTACTCAGTGAGGGATGCTGGATACCAGAATGGATGTTAGGTAATTTTGTAACCACAGCTTTATTCGGTAAGTGCCACGTTCTCAGCGGTGCCAACCTCAGCAATGCCAACCTCATCGGTGCCAACCTCAGCAATGCCAGCCTCAGCAAAGCCAACCTCAGTAATGCCAGCCTCAGCAGTGCCAACCTTAGTAGAGCTAACCTCATCTATGCGAAGAACCTCAGTAGTGCCAGCCTCAGCTTTGCCAACCTTAGTAGAGCTAACCTCATCTATGCGAAGAACCTCAGTAGTGCCAGCCTCAGCTTTGCCAACCTCAGCAGTGCCAACCTCAGCAGCGCCGACCTTCGTAGTGCCAACCTCAGCAGTGCCAACCTCAGTAGTGCTGAATTGAGTTGGACTTATTTTGGGTTTGCTGAGTTCCAAGGTATCAACCTCACTAATGCCAACCTGGAATATTCAGGTTTGAACAATGTTAAAAACCTCACACCTGAGCAAGTGAAAGCTGGCAAAAATTGGGAAAAGGCAATATATGATGATGAGTTTAAGAAAAAATTGGGGTTGAAGTAAGCGAAGGGGAAAGCGATCACTTTGTCATTGCAAATGTAATGAAATGGAGTGAAGCAATTGCAATATCTTCACTGTTAACAAGTTGATGCGATTGCTTCGTCGTTCCTCCTCGCAATGACGGAGAAGTTTGAGTGCGATCGCGTTTTTGGGGTGGTTGTGGGAATTGCGATCGCGTTATTAGGAAAGTTGTAGAGATGGCGATCGCATTCCAGCTATC
>JBHJOU010000326.1:0-3702 GCA_050329355.1 Rivularia sp. (in: cyanobacteria) | reverse complement strand
TTAGTTCAGCGTTGTGGAAGGTGCAGGGCGATCGCCTTCTTCGGAGTAAATGTGTATTTGATAACCAACATCTTGGATTATTATACCTTGAAAAGTAAAGATATCAAATGGGTTCTATAGGATTCCCTTAAGTCATCTGGGTTTTGTACCAAAATTAAATCCCGCTCTTTTTGAAAGCGATCGCCTAATTCTAATTGTGTGGGAATATTGGGTAATCTTTCGATGACTTCAGCACCACGACGCACTTCGCAGGGGTTTCCTTCTCCGATAACTTGGGATTTACTTCCTTTTTCCCCATCAGAAGCAATGAATATAACTCTATCGGGTTTTAAGCTGCGGATTGAGGTGACAATTGGTTGGAAGGAACCACCTACTGTGATGAAGAGTATTTTAGACATGGTTGTGAAATTTTTGACTTAATTTTGATACAAATTGTAAGTATTTTGAATTTCCTGAGCCATTTCTTGCCGCAATTCCCAAGGGAATAATACTTCTACTTTGGAACCATTAGCTCTTAACCATCGAAGTACGGAATAGTCTGCAATTCGGTAATCTATGCAATAGTAAGCATCTGTATTTGGACGAGATTGAAGAGTTTTTAATATAGCTTTTCGATGTTCTAAATTGCGAGTATATTGATTGATAATTTTTTCTGCTTTTTCATAACTAATCGGATTAAACTGTTCGTGAATTTTGATTCCTTCTACATAAGAAGCATGGAATTTTTGTTCGATTCTGATTACCATTTGTGACTTTTCTTTATAAAAGTCGCATCCCCAAGCTTCTTTTAATTTATTGTTGATAGTTTTTTGACTAGGTAAATTACCTGCATGATATTTTTCTCTTAATAGTTGTGGAATACGAGAATCATGCCAATCTAAAATTTCCAAACGTTGAGAAATAATTCTATCCAAACGATATTTGTACCAGTTAATTTCACCTTTGGGAGTGATACCATATGCACAAAGATATTTTGCTCGTTCCATAAAATAAATACATATCGGGTAAACAGCACATTCTTTAATTTGATTTTGATGAGCGCTATGATAAGTCAGTAATACGGGATATGTTTCTCCAGAATCCCACATTTCTTGCAACTCACTTTGAATTTCATCTACAGCATCTTGTGTTGAACTAGATTCTGGAATCACATAATCAACATACAAAAAAACGTGATGATTATCTTCGTTTATTTCTTCTTCTGCAAATTCTTCAGCAAGTAAAGAATATGTTGGATTAAGAAAACTAAACATTCCTAATGCTCCTGCGATATAAGCTTGTTTTTTTGGTGTTAAATTAGTTTCAATATTTTCTGCTTCATTCAAGATATTAAGTTCTTCCACTCGGGAATAATATTTAGTTCTACCAGATGTATTATTAGGACGTTGTAAAAGATTTCGACTAACTAATAAATCCAAATCGCTTTGCAGGGATTTACGCACTTGGGCAAATAATCTTTCTGATAAAAGTTGTTCGATATCTGACTTGGCTATGGGTATCTGAGCAAGTAATTTTTGTTGCCATTCATCTATAGATACTTGTAAATCTATTAACCATTGCTGTGTTGTTTTAATACAATTGCATTCTGTATCTTCATGACTGAGAATATCTTGCTGCTTTTCGTCTTTATGAGTTTGAGTAAAGAAAGCTTTGCGCCAATCGGTGTATGTAAAACAATCTCCAAGGGCTGTATATCCTTCTTCACTGTAAATCCAGCGCAATAAAGCCCAGAGTCGAATCGCACGACTTAGATTCTGAATTTGATCTAAAGAACCTTTCGCTAAGTTTTGTAAAAGCTTTGGATATGGTAAATTATCGAAGTAAATTTTCATACATATTGCGCTATCTTAAGTATTATTACTAAATTAACAGGTATTGGAATAGGGGTATTCCGATAGGGTGTAATCTTGGTATCACAACAAAAAATAATACATTCACTTTACTTTATGACTGAACAATATAAAGTAGATCATCTGTTTCTGCTCATCGGTGAAAATACTTTACCGAATTACGTTGCAGCAAAATTATTGCTCAATGAAGGGAGAACTGTTTATCTGATACATACTGCAAATACAGCAGATGAAGCCAAGCAACTCAAAAAAGTTTTGGCAGATGAGTTTAAGGTAGAATTGCGATCGCTAAATCATTATGAGTCGGATGCTTACTACATTCAAAAAGAAATCAAAACACAGTTAAGCAATATTAACGGTGAGAAAATAGGTTTAAACTATACAGGTGGAACGAAAGCAATGTCCGCACACTCCTATCGGACGTTGTTTTATGAGGAAATTAAAGACAATACTGATAAAGTCTACAGACAGCGTAAAGATGTTATTTTTAGCTATCTAGATCCAAGGAGGTTGGAAATTTGTATAGATAGGGAAGATAACGAGCGGGAGCGTTTCAAGGTAACACCAGATGTTTTGGAATTAAAGTTGGAAACGCTTTTTGAATTACACGGGTTAAAGTTAAAAAGTCCCCCGACACAAAAAGTTAAATTACTGGAATTAGCTGAAAAATTAGTCAATGTTTTTGCAGATAAAACTAGAGCGGAACAGTGGTTTGATTGGTACAAAGAAGTATTTTGTGCAAAAGCGCGGAAGGAAAATAGAAAGTGGCAGAGTAAGACAGATTTAGGTCAATTAGTAATACCTGTTGATAAATTATCGTCGGATATATTAGAAGCATTTAAGCAATTAAAATTATTGAATAATGACGAAAAACTTGTTTTAGCAGAAGTTAAAAATCAAGAATTGTTCTCAGAAATCGTAAAGTTTTGTGAATGGTTAGATGGTTTGTGGTTAGAACATTATGTTTTACAGCAAATTAAAAATATAGCTGACAGTCAATCGATACAAGATTATGGTTTAAATTTTAATTTGAACAAAACAAAGAATGAATTTGAATTTGATGTTGCATTTACAAGAGGTTATCAGCTTTTTGCAATTTCTTGTACTACTGCTGATAATAGAGGTTTATGTAAGAGCAAACTTTTTGAAGCATATTTAAGAGCGCAACAAATGGGAGGAGAAGAAGCAAGGGTTGCTTTAGTTTGTTGTTCGGATGAACCAGATAGTCTTAAAGCAGAAATTACAAATACACTCCGCAATAAAAAAATAGCTGTATTTGGACGTGATGATTTAGTTAATTTATCTGAAAAAATTAACACTTGGATTAATGATGTTGATAGAGGAGCAATATGACACAATTTACTGTCACTGTAATTGACACAACAGGTAAACAAAATTATATCTTTAATACTAACCGTCTGCGGGAAAATATTGGAGCTTCATTTTTATTATCTCAATCTACTCAGAATTGGATTAAAGAAGTATTATCAGAAAATTTAGGAGTTCCCCAAAATCGTCAAAGTGAATCTATAGAAACTAGCGAGCTTAATGCAGAACTTATATACGCAGCAGGTGGGAATGCATTGATAATATTCAAATCGCGTTCCTTAGCTGTAGAATTTACTCGTATTTTGAGTAAAAAAATTTTATTAGAAGCACCAGGGATTAATTTATTAGTTGCTCATGCTGATTTTGATTGGGATAACGACAGCTTATATGAAGTAGTGGAGAACTTGAAAAAAAATGAGATAGAACAGCAAAAATATGAACGAGTTCCTTCTAACCCTTTATTAAGTTTAAGTGTTACTGCTAGTTGTAATTCTACTCAACTTCCTGCTATCGATACAAGCGA
>JBHJOU010000063.1:0-19472 GCA_050329355.1 Rivularia sp. (in: cyanobacteria) | reverse complement strand
CCAAAAAATAATCGATGCAGTTAATTAAACCGCATCGATTGCATTAGTTTTACTGGATTTAGACATACTCCAAAAACTTACGCAAATGCAGAAGCTTGGGGTTTTGCAAAAATCATTCTACCGGCTGAAGTCTGCAATGAACTAGTAACTACAACTCGCACTTCACCACCGACAAAAGGACTTCCTTCTTCGACTACTACCATCGTACCGTCGTCTAAATAGCCGATACCTTGACTGGGTTCTTTACCTTCTTTGAGTATTTTCAAATCGATATTATCACCCGGTAAATAATTTGGTCGTACTGCATTTACCAAATCATTCACATTCAAAACAGATACTTTCTGTACACTAGCAACTTTTGATAAATTGTAATCATTAGTTAAGAGAGTTGCGTTGATTTCTTGAGTAAACTTGACTAACTTCGCGTCTACTGTCGAAATATCATCATAATCAACTGAATTAATCACAATACGTTCGGGATAAGCCGTTTGAATTCGGTTGAGAATTTCTAACCCCCGTCTTCCTCTTACCCGCTTTTGATCTTTACTAGCATCAGCTACTTGTTGTAACTCTAATAAAATAAATTGCGGTACAAGAAGTTGTCCTTCCAGGAAGCCTGTGTCTAGGAGCGTTTCAATGCGACCATCAATAATGCAGCTAGTATCTAAAACTTTAGTAGAAGCAGGTTTTAAAGTTCCTTCTGCTACCATCGTTTCTAATGTATTAGGATTAATTAATCTTAATAAACCGCGTCCGTGGGTATCTGCTAAATTCATGCCACTATACGCCAAAGTTATACTACCCATAACAGCGACTAATGGTTTGATAAAACTAAAATCATCGGGAATTGGTAGTAAGAATAGAGGAGCCAACATTAAGTTAGCTACCAGCAATCCAATTACTAAACCAATTGAACGTGTCAAAATAACTTCAAGGGGTAATTCTCGGACTTGTGATTCCAAACGACGATATCCGGTTTGGACTCGGAGTCCAACAGCACCACCAATGATGGCTGCAAAAGCTGCAACAACGAAGCGTAAAGCTTCTAGATTCGTTACACTGTCTAATGTCCCGTGGGGTAATAAATCGGTGCTGTAATAACCTATCCCCGTTGCTGCTAGGACGAATGAGAAAATAATAATAGCGTCAAACATGATTGTATTGTTTTCCTGCAACTGCATTACCTGACGTTATCAAGTAATTTTTTATATAACCGGGTTAAAAATCTTAAAAATATTTGCAGTTATCCGTGATTGTTTGGGATAAAGGGTCTGCAATTATTATAACCAAATATTTTCAGCTTCTTTATTATGGTATTTTTGTTATAAAATCGGACAAAAATGTAAATTTTTCATTATTTTTTACTATTTATTATTAATTTGTAATCTAAGTTAAACTCTTTTTCATAATGCCCCATAAACTTATTACTTTAGTGACTTCACAATTCCCTAGTGCTGCCTACATACACATTCCTTTTTGCAGACGACGCTGCTTTTACTGTGATTTTCCCATATATGTGGTAGGAAACACCATCAGGGGTGAAACATCCGGCTCAATTTCTCAATATGTTGAAGTTTTATGTCAAGAAATCGCTAAAACTCCTACTGATAGTAAACTTAGTAAACCTTTAGAAACAATTTTTTTTGGTGGTGGTACTCCTTCATTACTTTCTAGCCAACAATTACAAAAAATATTAGAAGTTTTAGATGGGAAATTTGGTATTGACAGTTCGGTAGAAATTTCCATGGAAGTTGATCCAGGTACTTTTGACTCATCTCATTTAGAAGGATATACAAAAGCAGGTGTAAATCGTTTCAGTCTGGGGGTACAAGCTTTTCAAGAAAAATTATTGCAATATGCCGGACGCTATCACACCGTTGCGGATATTTTTACTGCTGTTGATGTAATTTATCAAGCTGGTGTAATTAACTTTAGCATAGACCTAATTTCTGGTTTACCGCATCAGACTTTAGATATATGGGAAGAATCATTATTTGCATCAGTTAAAATTGCACCTACACATATATCTATATATGACCTAACAATCGAGCCTGGTACTGCTTTCGGACGTTACTACAAACCGGGCGATCGCCCTTTACCCACGGATGAAACAACGGTAAAAATGTACCGGATGGCACAAGACATTTTAACGTCAGCAGGTTATGAACATTATGAAATTTCTAACTACGCCAAACCGGGATATCAATGTCGTCACAATCGAGTTTATTGGGAAAATAAATCTTATTACGGTTTTGGAATGGGTGCAGCGAGTAATGTTATGGGGAAACGGTTTACTCGTCCCCGCAAAACCAAAGAATATTATGCTTGGGTGGATGGTGGCAGTATAGTCGATTGCGAAGTTACAACGCCTCATGAAGTTTTATTAGAAACCTTAATGTTAGGATTACGTTTGGCTGAAGGAATAAATTTGCAAATATTAACAGAACAATTTGGTGAAGATAAAATTACAGAAATTTTACAAGTATTACAACCTTATTGCGATCGAGGTTGGGTAAAAGTGCTAGATGGAAGGTTGCAACTACACGATCCCGATGGATTTTTATTCTCTAATGTCGTGTTAGCAGAGTTATTTGAAAAGCTAACCACGGATTGAAAAGGATTGCACTGATTTCACCGATTTAATTCCCCCCAACCCTATTCCCAATTGCCAAACTTTAATGGAACTCTTAATCAAAAACCTCAATACCACAGCAATACAGATTTGTCAACTATTAGCTCTGTTCGTCATTTCCATAGGTCTTCTTAAAGGTTTAATTATTTTTTTACGGAATGCTTTATCTCTTTCGAGTTCGGCTAAAACCTTTCAGGAAAGCCGTTTACAAATGGGTTACTCATTTTCTTTGGGATTAAACTTTTTGATTGGTGGTTCAATCCTTAGAACAACTATAACCCCCAACTGGGAAGATATTGGACGATTAGCTGCAATCATCGTGATTCGGACAGTTTTGAACTACTTATTACTCCGAACTATTCAAACATCGATTCCGGGAAATGGTTCACCAGAATCAAATAATTTTGCGATAGAGACAGCAAAGCTGAACGCAAATAAATCTACTTAAAGCTTGAAGCTAAAAATATTTCATAACTCTTAACTCCTAACTCCCAATTCTTAACTGCTAACTCCTTAAGGTACAATCAACACCGGACAAGGAGACAGATTAATCACGCGATTGGTAACGCTATCGTGGGAACCTTCATCGGTTAATCCCAATCCGCGACAGCCCATGACGATTAAATTCACTTTCATTTCATCGGCAACATCGCAAATTACAAAGGCTGGTTTACCAATTTTATCTAAAATTTTGGCTTCTATCCCCTGAGCAGAAAAGAAAGCTTGAGCATCTTTGAGTAATTGCTCAACCTTTTTTACTGACTTCATCGCATCATCCTGGGGGGATTCTTCGGGGCTAGTTTCTTCGACTACGCTGAGCAATATCAGGTTGCTTTGGTACTTTTGTACGATAGAGGCAACTACCTCTGCTGCTTCTCGTGCTTCCCGACTTTGATCTACTGAAAAAAGAACAGTTTTAAACATATTTCACCTCTGACCCGTAACTCTGTAAAATCTTGATAGTCCTATTTTCAATCACATTAACAAAAAGGCGATCGGGAGAGTTTAATTATGTCCAAAAAATCTTTAGCAAATTTGTCTAAAAGTGATTTGCAAGGTAAACGTGCTTTAGTACGAGTTGATTTTAACGTGCCTTTGGATGATGCAGGCAATATTACGGATGATACCCGCATCCGAGCGGCTCTACCGACAATTCAAGATTTGATTAGTAAGGAAGCCAAAGTGATTCTAGCTAGTCATTTTGGCAGACCAAAGGGTGAGGTTAAAGATAAACTACGATTAACACCTGTGGCAAAACGTCTTTCTGAGTTGTTGGGTAAAGAAGTTATTAAGTGCGATGACTGTATTGGTGATGAAGTGACAAACAAAGTCGGGGGATTGCAAAACGGCGACGTACTATTATTAGAAAACGTCCGCTTCCACAGTGAGGAAGAGGATAATGACCCCGAATTTGCCAAAAAATTAGCTGCAAATGCTGATTTGTACGTAAATGACGCTTTTGGTACTGCACACCGCGCTCATGCTTCTACTGAAGGTGTCACTCATTATTTGAGTCCTTCTATTGCTGGATATTTAATTGAGAAGGAATTAGAGTATTTACAAAACGCCATCGAAAATCCCCGCCCTCCTTTAGCAGCAATTATCGGTGGTTCTAAGGTTTCTAGCAAAATCGGTGTGATTGAGACTCTACTTGATAAATGCGACAAATTAATCATCGGTGGTGGAATGATTTTTACATTCTACAAAGCCCGTGGTTTAAATGTTGGTAAGTCTTTGGTAGAAGATGACAAGCTAGAATTAGCAAAAACTTTGGAAGCGAAAGCTAAAGAAAAAGGTGTAGAATTTTTGTTACCTACAGATGTCGTTGTAGCAGATAACTTTGCACCTGATGCTAATTCTCAAACTGTCAGTATCGATAATATCCCCGATGGTTGGATGGGTTTAGATATTGGTCCTGATTCCATTAAAACGTTCCAAGAAGCTCTTGCAGACTGTAAATCAGTGATTTGGAATGGTCCAATGGGTGTATTTGAATTCGATAAATTCGCGGTTGGTACTGAAGCTGTAGCTCGCGCATTAGCAAATCTCAGCAAGCAAGGTGCTACTACTATTATTGGTGGTGGTGATTCTGTTGCAGCCGTGGAAAAAGTCGGTTTAGCCGATCAAATGAGCCATATTTCTACTGGAGGTGGTGCTAGTTTGGAATTGCTTGAAGGTAAGATTTTACCCGGAATTGCAGCCCTCGATGATGCGTAATTACTAAAGTGAAAGTTGCTCCCGATTGATTGATCTAAGTATAAAATATCTCTTGGGAAAACCTTTTATATTGTTCTATTCTCCCCCCAAACTTCAAATTGAGGGGAATAGAACTAAAAACATCAATTTGGATCGATCTGTTCTGATCGCAATCACTCCCTTCCCGCCCTAAAATTAGTTATCTCTCTTTATCTCTTTCCTCAGTGTTCTCTGCGTTCTCTGCGGTTTTTTTTAGGTAATCTTTCAGCGGAAAAGGAGTATTTTTTACCTAGGCTGCTTTATGCCTCAATATTTTTATTCTTAAGCTTAAGCTTTGTGGATGATGGCTTGAGAAATAACCATGCTACAAAAAATGTCGCTGCGGTAAATAATTGAACTAAATCTAATGCCGATAGATAACCATCTGAAAATGAAGCAATACTTCTATCTGTAATCCCAAATAACCAACATGATATGCCAAACAACCAAACACCATTTTTGAGATTTTCAATAAATCCTTTCGTTTCTAGCGATTTCTGCTTATTCATGATTTCCTATTTTGTAAAAAAATAGCAAGCTGTAAATACGAATCTTTCGATACATCTTTAGGATTCTTAACTTTGTAACTTTATATTAATAAATATTTCTATTTCTTGACAGATGACATTTGATATATAATACAAAACTCGCTTACTGAATTTTGATTATAAGCAAGTCGCCTCAGTAGTTTTGTGCCAATTTTGACTAAATGATTCATAAAACTTTAATTTTCTTAAAAGAATTTTATTAAAAATGGATTAAAAATATAACTATCTTGAGAATTAGGATGTTTATGTCTTAAGGTAGTTTTGATTACAGAGATAAAGTAGTTCAATAGAACTAATTATGAGATTTGACTATATTAATTAAGGAATGACTGCAATTCAGCTTAAAAATTCAACATCAACGCAATCCAAGCATCAAGGGAATTTGTCAGAGTTGGGGCTGGTTTGTATCACTGCTTCTCAAGAAGTGCGTTTTCGGACAATCACACGCACTCATTATTTAAAGTTTGACCAAAAAGAGCGTAAAATTGCCCTCAAGTTGATTTACAGGGATAACTTACAACGGTTGAATACTGCATTAACTTTTTGCGATCGCCATTCCATTAAACTTTATCGAATGACTTCTAATTTGTTTCCTCTGTGTGATATGGAAGACGGAATTGGGGAAAATTTATTAGAGGAAATGAACGCGGATTTAGCCAAAATTGGATGTAGAGCGGCAAAATTGGGTATTAGAATGGTGTTGCATCCAGATCAGTTTGTAGTGTTGAGTTCCGAGAACCCACAAGTTGTAGAAAACAGCATCAAAATTCTGCAACGTCATGCTCGTACAATGGATATGTTGGGTTTACCTTGTTCATCTTGGTCTTTAATGAACATTCACGGTGGGAAATCTGGACGTGGTAAACAATTGGTGGAAGTAATTTCACAGCTACCGGAAAATATCAAAAGCCGTTTGACATTAGAAAATGATGAAAATGCCTATAGTGGCAGGGAAATTTTAGAAGTTTGTCAAAATGCTGGAATTCCTTTGGTTTTTGATGCTCATCATCACATTTGTCATGAAAAACTTGATAATTATGATGATCAAAGTGTTACCGAAATGTTTTATGCTGCAAGAGAAACATGGGATAATCCAAATTGGCAATTAGTTCATATTTCTAACGGACAACAAGCTTTCAACGATAGAAAGCATAGTGATTTAATTACCGATATGCCTGCTTGTTATCGTCAAGCTCCTTGGATTGAAGTCGAAGCCAAGCGTAAGGAAGAAGCGATCGCGCATTTACGGGATTGGTGGGAAAAACAAAGTTAGGAGTGTAGAGACGTAGCACTGCTACGTCTACATAATTAGGAGTTAAGAGTTTAAGATTCTGTTTTCTACAATGTTGTATCTATTTGATGATTCGCTTTCCGCGATGCAGCAATAATAAGACAAGCTGGTGGCATTAATAACCAAAACCCTGAAATGGGAATCGCAACGACACCAATAATTGAAGTTATTAATAGATTCCAACCAATAGATTTTGGTAATAAAATTTTACGAGAATTTGCCCAAAAACATAGCTGTGCCAAAATTATCCAAAATGCCGTCAGTGTCATAAACCAAAAGGCATCTTCTCGCGCAAAATTGGGTGTAAATGGGTTTGGAGCAACGCTATTGAAAAATCCATTGCTGACAATTTCTGATAATGGTTCGACATAAAGCCAGAAGCCAACAATTACATGGATAATACTCGTGACAATCAACCAATATCCGCTAAATTGAAGCATACTAAACCTCACCAGCAATTAAACCAATTTGTTTCATAACTTCGATCTGCATTTATTCCCCATCCTTGATTGCTTGAAGCAAAGTTGCAACACGCTATTCTGACTCGTCGGGATTAGGTTTTAAATTGCTCTGTTCTTAGCAGAAGATTATGCAGAAAAAACCTTATTATGAGAATAGATAATTAAATTTTTGAATTTATGAGTGTCCTCGGGAGAGTTCATGATTACTAAATTTATAAAAAATGAAAATCAAGATTTATCTAAAGTGAATTATTCAATATTAATCGAAGAAACAGAAGGAGGATATACTGCAACAGTTTGGGGGTTGCCAGAATGCCAGTCTGAAGCTTCAACAAAAGAAGAAGCGATTAAAAATTTGTATGAGATTGTTAATACACGATTACAAAATGTTGAGATAGTTATGGCTGAAATTGAAGCACCACATCAGCGAAACCCTTGGATAGAATTTGCAGGTATGTATGAAGACAATCCCTTATTTGATGAGGTAATATCTAATATTGCAGCTTATCGTCGTGAAATTGATAATCAAATTGATTTGGAAGAGCAGGTGTAATGAATTTATGGATACTAGATACAGATACTTTAACATTATACCAAAACAGAAATCTCAAAATACTGCAACGTCTTAACCAAATAGATTTTGTAACGCGCAACTTGAGAGATTTTTCTCGTATACCCAATTTGAAGTTTGAAGATTGGACTTTATAAACAATTATTCCTAAAAAATGGCAATAGCAATCGATTTTGGCACTAGTAACACCGTCATTGCTCGTTGGAATCCGGTAACTCAACAGCCAGAGACTTTAAAAATACCAGAATTATCTATTCAACAAGGTTTGAATCCACCGCTGATTCCGAGTTTACTGTATGTGGAAGATGCATCAATTGCTCAAGTTTTAATTGGACAGCAAGTTCGCGATCGCGGTGTTGATATTAAAGGTGACTCGCGATTTTTTCGCAGCTTTAAACGGGGAATTGGTGCGGATATTCAAGGTTTTTTACCGGAATTGGATGGACGTAATATTACTTTTGAACAAGTCGGGGAATGGTATTTACAAAAAATCATTGAACAATTATCCTCTGTTGAAGGTGGTTTAGATTCTTTAGTGTTAACTGTTCCGGTGGACAGTTTTGAAGCTTATCGTCACTGGTTGGGAAAGGTTTGTGAACCGCTGGCTATAGAACAGGTGCGGATGTTGGATGAACCGACAGCGGCAGCTTTAGGTTATGGTTTAACTGGAGAAGATTTATTATTAGTAGTTGATTTTGGTGGGGGAACTTTAGATTTATCTTTAGTACGTTTGGATAAAAGCGTACAGGAAGAAAGTAAGAAGCCTTTGGGTTTTTTGCTGAAATTTGGCAATAAATCTTTGGCAGAAAATTCCAAACAAAAAGTGAAAACTGCCCGTGTACTTGCAAAAGCCGGTCAAAATTTGGGTGGTACAGATATTGATAATTGGTTAACCGATTACTTTGCAAAAACTCAAAATTTAGTAGTAAGTCCTTTAACAACTCGACTCGCAGAAAAGTTAAAAATTCAGCTTTCTACACAAAATCAAGCTAGTGAAGTTTATTTTAACGACGAAACATTTGAAAGTTACGAATTGGAATTAAACCGCGATACATTTGAAAGTATTTTACAAGAACATTCATTTTTTGCAATGCTCGACGAATTGATGACACAATTATTGCAGCAAGCCCGTCGTCAAGGAATAGAAATTGCTGATATTAATGCAGTATTGTTAGTGGGTGGTAGTTCTCAAATCCCAGCGGTACAGACATGGATTAAAAATTACTTTGATGCTGACAAAATTCGCAGTCAACAAGCTTTTGAAGCGATTGCTCACGGAGCATTACAATTAGCGAGCGGTGTGGAAGTCAAGGATTTTCTGTATCACAGCTACGGAATTCGTTATTGGAATCGTCGCCAAAATTGTCACAATTGGCATCCGATTATTAAAGAAGGGCAGCCTTACCCGATGAGCAAGCCAGTAGAGTTATGTTTAGGTGCTTCCTTAGAAAATCAACCCAGCATAGAATTAATTATCGGAGAATTAGCAGCCCAAAGCGGCGGAACCGAAGTTTATTTTGATGGCGATCGCTTAATTACTCGTCGGGTAGAAACAAGGGAAACTGTAGTAAAACCTCTCAACGATAGCGATGGTGGAAGAAACATCGCTCAATTAACACCACCGGGATTTCCCGGAAGTGATAGAGTAAAAGTTTTTTTAGAAGTTGACGAACAACGATTTTTAAGAATTACAGTTGAAGATTTATTGAGCGGTGAAACGTTATTAGAAAATCAAATTGTAGCTCAGTTGAGTTAATTTGGGAATTGGGAATAGGGCATTGGTAATTGGTAATTGCAATTTAGAACAGTTTCAATTGCCTAGAATAGATAATGTAGAGACAGCGTACACAATGCAATGTCTTTAGGTGTTGAATTTTTTAATCAAAGCCATTTAATCAAAGCCATGCAAAGCACAGAAACTACAATAGAACTTCGTTTATGGACGGTTGAAGAATACCATAAGATGGCAGAAGCTGGTATTTTTGATCAAGACGAACGAGTTGAGCTTTTAGAAGGGAAAATAATTTGGATGAGTGCTATAGGAACAGCCCATCGTTCTGCTGTAGGAAGAACAGATTATTTACTGAAAAATCTGTTAAAAAATCGGGCTTGGGTATCAATTCAAGATCCAATACAATTAGATGATTATTCAGAACCAGAGCCTGATATTGCAGTTGTCAAAATTGACCAATTAGATTACGCTGACCATCATCCTACACCTGATGAGGTTTATTTAGTTATCGAAGTTGCGGATACTACTTTTAAAAAAGATTGTGAAACAAAAGGGAAGGCTTACGCATCAGCAGGTATTGTTGATTATTGGGTTTTAGATGTAATTAATCGTCAACTTCATGTATTTAGAGAAGCTTCGGAAAATGGTTATCAAAATGAAGTGATATTAGGGGAAGGTGAGAGTATTTCGCCTTTGCAGTTTCCCGATTTGAGTATTAATATTTTAGCAATGCTGCCGCCAGTAATTTATAGTAAGTAAGTGGGTCAAATGAAATATAAAACCTCACCCTCAATCCCTCTCCGTATATTAGGAGAGGGAGCAGTACGGCATGAGGTCTTATCTTATATTGAATTACGCCTACCTCTTAATACTAAAGTTTAAAATTCATTTATCGTGGGGTGAGAATTCGGGTTTTTATGTTAAATATCTGAACATACAACAAAATCATCCTAAAAACCCGACTTCTGGTTGTGGTTTCTGTTCTCTAATAATAAGATTAAATCGAATAATAAAGCGGAAAAGATTTTGCATCTTTGGGTTTTACATATACCTTTTGTTGGGGTTCTAAATGTAATTCATCAAATCGATCTCGTGTTAAATGTGCTGTTACAACTTGTCCATCATCTAAGGTTAACTCTGCTTGAATTTCCCAACCTAAATGTATTAATCTACTGACTCTAGCCGGAACTGTGGTTCCGTTGGGGGAAGTTTCAATAATTACATCTTGAGGACGCAAAAACATTTCTGATTGCGGTGAATCGAACCCATTATTTTGAAATATTCCCGAAGTACTTGGTAAAATATTTACAGGACCAATAAAACTCATCACAAAAGCTGTAGCGGGATGGTCATAAATTTCTGCTGGTGTACCAATCTGTTCTACCTTACCTTTATTCATTACCACAACTTGGTCAGAGACTTCCATAGCTTCTTCTTGGTCGTGAGTCACAAATACTGTGGTAACATGAACTTCATCGTGCAATCGTCGTAACCAAGCCCGTAAATCTTTACGTACTTTTGCATCCAGCGCTCCGAAGGGTTCATCTAACAACAACACTTTTGGTTCCACCGCTAAAGCTCTCGCTAATGCAACCCTTTGTCTTTGTCCCCCAGAAAGCTGGGATGGATATCTGTCTCCGAGTCCACTTAATTGGACTAAATCCAACAACTGCTCGACTCGTGCTTTAATTTTTGCCTTTGGTGCTTTACTAATTTCTAACCCAAAAGCAATATTTTTCCGTACCGTCATATGCTTAAACAAAGCATAGTGTTGAAACACAAACCCGATATTTCGCTCTTGTACACTTTGATATGTGGCATCTTTACCAGTTAACCAGATTCTGCCGCTGTCTGGCATTTCCAAACCCGCAATTAGTCGCAATAAAGTAGACTTTCCCGAACCCGAAGGACCTAATAAAGCCACTAATGAACCGCTTTTGATTTCCAAGCTGACATTATCCACGGCTTTGAAACTATCAAACTGCTTGCACACATTTTCAACTAATATGCCCACTATTCAAACATCCTTTCTAAATAATCTACGGTTTACTCATAGAGATACAGTGTTTTATATATACCATAAAATTTGTAGGATTAAATTTTAGATAATTTATACGAATAATAATATTACATTCAAAATCATGAGAACAGCTAAAAGTAAGCCATTGACGACAAAATCACGTTGATGCTGTTTAAATTTTCTTTCAAATAAAGCCCCTCCTTTCGCAAACAAAAAAACCTTTATAGACTTGGGAATTTTGTCATAATAGGGCTTATATCGCAGTAGATTTTTGATTAATTGTAAGCTTCCGTAAACAGTAGTTCCAAAAAGTGCTAACCGGAAGATGCTGTATAAATTAAAGTAGTTCTCCATTAGATATGTTTGAGGATGATTTTTACGGCGATCGCCAAAATAGCAGCGATAATACTACCAGTCAAAGTAATTTTGACAATACGGTTATATTTCCGTACTTCTATATCGGCTAATTCTTCTGCAACTTCGATTCCTTTACTGGCTGATTGTTTAGCATATTTACTTAACTCAAAAGCTAAAGTTGAGACAACGGAAATAATTACTGCTGCATCATCGGCGAGTCCAATAAAAGGAATTATATCGGGAATGGCATCGAAGGGAGAGATCAGATAAAGTAAGGAACCAATTGCTAATGCTTTCGATTTCCAAGCGACTTTTGGATCTACAGCCATTTGGAATAATGATTGAATTTTCGGCCAAATTTCCTTAATTTGACCTCGATTCATGGACGGTAATTTTGCTGTTATTTTCTGAATATCTTGGGGATTAGCAGATTTTACCAGTTGATGAAATATGTTTTTGATTTTATCACTATTGCTGGCAGTTTCTAACTTTTTATCGACTTCTTCAATAGCTTCTACTGTTTGAATTTCGTCTTCTTCTTGTTCTTTTTTAGTTAACTGATTAAAAAGCTTTTTTAATTTATTTGGATTTGAATTTGGATTTGTTTTTTGTGTTTCTTCGTTAATGTGCGGTTTAACTTCTTCAATGGAAGTTTGAGTTGGTGATTCGGCAGGAACATCGTCATCATTTCGCCAAATTTTTTGTATAATCGATTGCAATCTATTTTTTTTATCGCTTTGTTTATTAGTTGTAGTTTCTACCTCTTTCGTGGTTAATTCCATATCTGGCGCAGTTGTTTGCTCGGAATGGGAGTGTTTGCGGAACTTATTCCAGATTTGCTGAAAAAATCCCTTGTTTGCTTCAGAGGAAGTTTCAATTGCGGGTGATAGTTGGATATCTGTAGTCGGTGGATTATCGTTGTCATCTGGTTGTTTTTTTGACTTGCCAAAAAATCTATCTTTGATTCCCATAGTCATCACCTGATATTTTCACTCTATTTCTAAATATAAGCAAATTGTTTGCTGTTAAGTAGGTTCGTTTTGAAAATTGTAATTAGAGGGCGACGGAGTAGTGGCAAGGCAAAGATATTGGTAAGATATAAAGATAGTGACAATGTTCTTGTTTCATATAATGTAGTTTTAATGAAAACCAGTATAAAATTATGACAAATCAACCATATTCAGAGCAAACAATTGGTAACTTGACTAGAGTACAACTAGAAGAAATTATTCAAGCGATCGCTAAAAAAACTATTCAACAAGAGATGATAGCTACTGAGCAAAATAAATCTCAATATGCCGCAGAAACTTTTGGTGCTTGGGAAGACGAACGAACCGATGAGGAAATTATCAAGGAAATCTATGATAATCGTAATAGCAATTTAACATTAACATAATTTGCATTATGAAATATTTACTTGATACTGATATTTGTATCTATTGGTTAAAAGGTAAAACTACAGTTAAAAATAGAGTAAACAAAGTAGATTGGACGGAGATTGCTATTTGTGTAATTACTGCTTCAGAACTTTATTTCGGTGCATATAACTCCAGTAAAATCGAAAAAAATTTAATAGCTGCTGAAACTTTTATTCAATCTCTTGCTGTCTTAGATTTGAGTAATGACACCCTCAAAAAGTTTGGTCAATTAAAAGCGCAACTTCGTCAAGCAGGAAAACCTGTTGCAGATTTTGATTTACTTATTGCTAGTGTTGCTTTGACAGAGAATTTAATTTTAGTTACTAATAATAGCCGTCATTATCAGCGTATTGTAGGATTAAATTTAGATAATTGGAGTGTTGTATAAATAAAATTTAGCGCTTATATTAATGTCGTTCTATCAACTAAAAATAAAAACATACATTCCCACACTAAACGAGGTTGTGCATAAGATAGTAAATATTTACGAGTCTTTTCAAGTTGTTGAATAATATTTGGTTGTTTTAAATTTTGCCAATATACTTGTTGTAAATAATCAACTAACCATAATTGTGCTTCGTTATCTAAAGTCTTGTCAACTTGTTTAGCTAATTCTAATGCAGAACGATAATTTTTAGGTAATTGAGTACAGGAATTCAATAAATCTAAAGGAATAGTTTGCATTTGTTCGTAAGCTTCAATGGCTTTTCCTGGACTACCTGCGGCGATATTCAACACTGTGGGATGATTTAATATTTCGCCGTTTCCTGACAATGTTAAAACTTGAGACATTGAGGCTGTATCTAAACAGTAAAAAGGAACTTTTTGACATCTAGAAACTAACGTGGTTAAAAGAGAATCCGGTGTTGGTGCTATTAAAATTAAAGTTGCTTTTCCTGGTTCTTCTAAAGTTTTTAGTAAAGCATTTGCAGCAGATTCTGCCATTGTTTCGGCTTGTTCTAAGACTACTAAATTCCGAGAGGCTTCTAAAGGTGGACGACTCAGAAATTCAGTAATTTCGCGAATTTGTTCTAAGCGAATAATTGGCGGTGCTTTACGCTTTAAGCCTTTTTCAGATGCTTCGGAAGCAGTTAATAACTTCCCTTGATATTGGTAACTTGGTTGTACCCAAAGTAAATCAGGATGGTTTCTTTTTGCTATTTTACTTTTAATAATGTTGATATTTTGAGGGTTTTTAGTAAATAGCAATTCTAAGAAACATTGTGCAGTTAAACTTCTTCCTACTCCAGAAGAACCTACAAATAAATATGCTGGAGCAATTCTATTTTTTAAAACAGCTTGCTTGAGTAATTCTACAGCTTGAGTTTGTCCTATGACGGGTGCAAAAAAATCCATTTTTAACCATCAACTATCAACTGTCAACTTTCCACTCTTTCAATTTATAAATTAATATTTGTTGAATTTGTTTTTGTACTTCTTGTTGATTTAAACTAGCTTCTATACGAATAGTTCTTGTTGGTGAAGTGTGTAATAATTCTTGGTATCCCTTTTGAACGCGACGATGAAAGTCGATTTTTTCTTGTTCAATGCGGTCAACTATATCACCATTTTTTCGTTTTCGTGCTAATCCTAATTCAACATCTAAATCTAACCATAAAGTTAAATCGCTTTTTAATCCCGATGTTGCTATAGAATTAAGTTGATCGATGATATTCATGTCTAAACTACGACCGTAACCTTGATAAGCAATCGTCGAATCAATATAGCGATCGCACAATACAATCTTCCCCAATTTTAAATTCGGTAATAGTTCTTCTTCTACGTGTTGGCAGCGGTCTGCGGCGTATAAAAGTAATTCTGTAGTAGCAGCTATTGGTCTATCTTTGGTATGTAATAATAGTTCACGCAGATGCAATCCTAATTGAGTTCCACCAGGTTCGCGAGTTGTTAACACGGGTATACTAAGACTTTGCAGCCATTGATCACAAAGCTGCATTTGCGTAGTTTTACCACAACCTTCTACCCCTTCAAAGACAATTAATTTACCATTCATTATGTTTAAGATATCTGAATCTGCTATCACCAACTCTATAAGATATCATTTTACAGAAGGCAAAAATAATTAGTAATATCGTTTCCATTTGTATTGGAATGATTTAGATTTTCTCTTTTTTCTCTTTCAAGAAGCGTACTCTGCGCCTTTGCGGTTGTTTTTATCATTCCGGTGTAACCGGAATTGATATAATTACCCATTTCAAATCCTATTGCCCATTCAATGTATCAACCAACTATTTGAGAAACTACTCAAAAGCTGATACCGTCTGAAGATTAATCAATTATTATATGTATGGGACTTTCAGCTTGAATCGGTCTAACTATTGGCAACTTTTACCTTATATTCGTCCCCAATGGCAAACTATTGCTAAGGGTTTTGTAGGGATTATCGGATATGTAATCGCGACATTAGGATTAATTAAGCTTGTAGAAGAGTTAGCAACTCCCTTTGGACAAGGAAATGTTGTAGAGATAGCGAAACTTGCCCTTATCTTAGCAGGAGTTTTCCTTGTTAGAGGCTTTTTTCAGTCAATACAAGATATTTACATGGCAAAAGCTGCTTTAAGAGTTGCTTATAACCTCCGCAAACAGGTTTATGCTCATCTACAAAAGTTAAACCTCAGCTACTTTGAAACCGCAAAAGCAGGGGATTTATCTTACCGACTCACCGAAGATGTTGACAGAGTTGGGGAAGTTGTTCACAAAATGTTTCATGACTTTATTCCTTCGGCGCTACAGTTGGTGACAATTCCCATATACATGATTTACCTCAGTTGGCAACTAACTTTAGCAACATTAATTATCGCTCCCTTCATGGGTGTATTAATTGCTTGGTTTGGCGATCGCTTACAAAAATTATCTCGTCGCAGCCAAAATCATGTATCGGATTTATCGGCTATTTTAACTGAGGTGTTTGGCGGAATTCGGATTATTCAAGCGTTTGCGGCAGAGGTTTACGAAATAACTCGGTTTAGTAAAGAAGCCGAAAGCACTTTTAAAGCAAAGTATTATACGGAACGATTAAAAGCGATTCAAATTCCGATTATTGGATTTTTACAAGCATTAAGCTTTTTATTATTACTTTTCTTTGCTGCTTGGCAGATTTCTGTGGAAAATCTGACGGTGGGAACCTTTTTTAGTTATCTTTCCGCAGCAGCTTTATTAATTGATCCTGTAGGTCACACTACTAATAACTATAATTTATTTAAAGAAGGCGAATCTTCCGTAGACAGAGTTTTTGAATTATTCGCAATTCAACCAGCAGTAGTAGAAAAACCAGACGCGATTTCTCTGCCTTCAGTTATGGGTAAAGTCGAATATCGTCATGTCACCTTTGCATATCAACCAGATAAACCCGTAATTAAGGATATCAGTTTATTGGCAATGCCGGGGGAAGCAATCGCCCTTGTCGGTGCTTCCGGTGCGGGTAAAACTAGTTTTGTAAATCTTCTACCGCGTTTTTATGATATCCAAAAAGGTGAAATATTAATCGATGGAATTGATATTAAAGACGTAACGCTGCATAGTTTGCGGCGACAAATTGGTATAGTACCCCAAGAAACCATGATGTTTTCCGGTACAATTGCCCAAAATATCGCTTTCGGACAAACCGAATTTGATCTAAAAGCTGTTAAAGAAGCTGCAAAAATTGCCAACGCTGATGATTTTATCAGTCAAATGTCCGATGGTTATTATACCGTAGTCGGTGAACGTGGTGCAAGCTTATCCGGTGGACAACGACAAAGAATCGCGATCGCTCGTGCTGTTTTACTCAATCCCAGAATTTTGATTTTAGATGAAGCAACATCTGCATTAGATTCGGAATCGGAAGCCTTGGTACAAGAAGCATTGGAAAGATTGATGGTAAATCGTACCGTATTTATTATCGCTCACCGTTTGAGTACCGTCAGGAAATGTCACAGAATTTTAGTCATGGAACATGGGGAAGTAGTAGAATCAGGAACTCATGATGAATTGTTAGCTTTTGAGCGTCGGTATGCCAGGTTTTATGCGAGGCAGTTTAGTTAATAAGTACTTGTGCAAAATTAATTAGATATTTTTTTTAAGCAGGGAATAGGGAATAGGGAATAGGCAACAGTAGTATAATTGATTAGTTATTATATAAATAATGCAGGCTTAAGTACATATTATTTCTAAAATATCTCTCTTTCTTCTTTCTCTGTGTCCTCAGCGTCTAGTAAGGTTTTTTATCATTCAGTTACTACCGCAAATAACCCAAGTTTTTAGTAACTAACTTAAAGTTTAACTGAGCATAACTCAATATGATTGTTGGGTTACACTCCGTTAACCCAACCTACTACTTACCCACCTACGAAACGCTTTCATAGTTTTATTTCTTCCCTCATTTTTACTAATATTGTAAGAATTATTTCCAACTTTACCTACGAGTCATAGCCATAACAGCATTAACCGTAAGTAGCAAGTTACCCAAAGTTGGTAAAGTATCTTCTGCTGATAAAACAAGGGGTAGCTCATCTCCAACCCAAACCCAAATCTGTTGACGAGTTATATCTATTAACCAAGCTAATTGGGTTCCATTGCTCAAACAGTGGAGAATTTTATTTTGCAAATCTATTGTACTTTGGTTCGGAGAACGAATTTCAATCAACCAGTCCGGTGTTCCTTCAAAGGCTCCATCTTCATCAGAAATTCTTTGACAAGCAATTACAGAAATACCTGGTACAGGAGATAATGGAGGTATAATACACCGCAATTCTTGTATGGCTTCAAACTGCTCGGTATTATTATTGATGTAATTTACAAGATTGCGTTGCAACCGCGAATGAAAAAGGGTTGGCATTGGTTTTTGCTGCGCTTCCCCATTAATTAATTCCCATGCAGGGGAAACCTCAATATTAGGTTGAGAAAGAAATTCAGTTAAAGATATTTTTGCAACCGACTTGATCATGAATCGTTAATTAAGCTTGCTCGAATTTTACCATTTTTAAATTTGTATTTATCTACCAAGTGCCTCAAAATAATATGCTAGTTAATAGGGTAGTTTATATTAATCAAAAAGATGGTACAGACACCTATTAATCCCGATACTGAAACCCTATCGCTTGAATTGCCTACAAACATTGGATTATACGTTACCCAAGAACAGTTTGCAGCTTTAAGTGTAGCTAACCGAGACTTGAAACTTGAAAGAAATGCTCAAGGAGAATTAATTGTGAATCCACCAACTGGTTGGGAAACTGGACAACGTAACTTCAGCCTTACCGGACAACTTTATCGCTGGTACGAAGAAAATCAAGATTTGGGTAAAGCCTTTGACTCTTCTACTGGCTTTATTTTACCTAATGGTGCAACTCGCTCTCCCGATGCTTCTTGGGTTTCTCAAAAACGATGGGATGCACTTACAACCGAACAAAAAGGAACTTTTGCTAATATCTGTCCCGATTTTGTAGTTGAGTTACGCTCTAGTTCCGATAGAATTGAGCCAATGCAAGCTAAAATGAGAGAATACATTGATAATGGTGCAAGACTAGGCTGGTTGCTTGACCCTCAAAATCGCAGAGTAGAAATTTATCAACCAGGTTCACAAGTAAAAGTATTAGAAAATCCTGCTCAGTTATTCGGTGAGGATATTTTACCCAGTTTTGTGCTGAATTTGCGTAGAGTGTGGAATTGAACTATTTATTTCCAATAAAATAAACCCCACTCAATAATTACCGAGCAGAATTAGAAGCAATCTTTAAGTAAAATTATTCCTGAGAAAGAAGAATTTATGCCAAAACTCTACATCAGGATAGATAATTATCCTTAGTTTTCTCCGAATGAACTAAATTATGGTAAGCTGTATATTACGATAATCTTGCCGGATTATCGCAAAGACGAAACCCCTAGACTGGATACGGGGAACATCTACCTTTTCTTTGCCTGAACTGAAATTTATCAGTGGTAAATCACTGCTTCATCAATACTTGAGATGAAGATTTTTTATTTCAACTTTCTTCTGTATGCAACCCTATAACTCTAGCTAAATTAGAAGTTCAACATCAAAATCAGAAATTGCTATCAGCCATCTAATTTCTTCGTTTCAACTTCTTTTCTAAACTTCCGTGATTTTAACTCTTCAGCAATTAAGATTACTGATACAAATAATACCAAATAAAAGTAATCTTTAGTCATATATAAACGGATACATCAATTTTAATTATAGATAAA
>JBHJOU010000934.1:0-2507 GCA_050329355.1 Rivularia sp. (in: cyanobacteria) | reverse complement strand
CCGAAAAAATCAGGAATATTTTACTTAATAACTCTACTTTTAGTAAATGGAGGTATTTGGACAGGGGCTTTTATCTATTTGTCTACAGCCAAACCAAAATATATCAGCGAATGGACAATTAATATTCCTGGTTCCGGTTCAACCTCTAATATTAACCTGCCCAATATTGGACAAGCAACATCCCAAAATTACTCAGCTTATGCTGGAGCTAATTACGATCCTAGAGAAAATTATAAAGCGATTGCCACCGCCGAGGAAGTTTTAAGTGCGGCGGCTTCAAATATCAATATGCCGTTAAAACAATTTGGGAATCCTCGAATTAAGACAGTGGACAATACATCGCTAATGAAATTTGAGTTTCAAGGCTCTACACCCCAACAAGCGAGAAATAAATCATTAGCTTTACAAAATGCATTTGAAGTTAAATTAGAGCAGTTAAGATTTGAAGAAATTGCTCAGGAAAAAGTACGCTTAGAATCTGGGATGGAAGTTTCTCGACGTAAATTAATAGCTGCTCAAAAACGACTTAGTGCTTTTAAAGTTGCGTCTGGTTTAAACTCCGAAGAACAACTCAGTAACTTAGCGATAAATATAGAGGGATTACGCAAGCAACGGGCTGAATTAACAGCCCAAGGTGAACAGTCTCAAGCTCGAATGTCGGAATTATCGAATAATTTAAATTTGTCTTCCAATCAAGCTTCAGATGCTTTTGTTTTACAGGCAGATCCACTGTTTCAAAATTATCTAAAAAATTACAGCGAAGCCAATAGTCAATTAATTAGCTCAAGTGCAAAATTAACATCGGTTCATCCCACAATTATTAATCTTCAAACAGAACAGCAAGCATCCCAAAATGCGCTTTTAGCCAGAGCGCAAGCCTTGTTAAATCGTCCAATTAGTATGTCTTTAATTAATCGGCTAAACTTTAGTAATAACGAATCATCTGGCTCTAAGCGCGCTATATTATCTGAGCAATTAGTGACAACAAGTGTAGAAAAACAAGGAACAAAAGCTCAAATAGAAAGTTTGGACGCGCAAATTTTTCAACTAGAACAAAGGTTAGAAAAATTATCTCAGCAACAGTCAGTCATGGAAGACTTAAAGCGAGATGTTCAAGTTGCCGAAGCTATATTTTCATCAACCATTGCTAAATTAGACTTAGCAAAAACTACTGTTTCCGCTTCATATCCCCAAATTCAAATTCTTGCCAAACCAAGTTTACCAACAAATACATCCGGACCGAGAAAAAATTTAGTTTTACTCGGTGCAACATTAGGCTCGCTATTGCTTACTAGCGGAATTTTTGGATTATGGAAACGTCAATCCCAACAACAAAAACAAAAACAAAATCAATTTAAAGAAGATGTAGAATATCCAGAATTTGTAGAAGACTATTACTAAGCTATGAAACCTCAAAACTTTGAAGAAAGTTTAGTTTGGTACGTAATTATCGGTACATATGGTATTTACGCATTAGGAATGTTATTTCCCATTTATTCCTTATTAGGATGGGTACTAGGTGGATATGTAGTTTTCAAAATATGCCTGCAAACTAAAGATACCCCACCCAATGAAAAAGTTCGTATTCCCTGGATAATTTACTTATGGGTAATCTATTCACTGATTACTTTAGTGGCAACTTATGCTGGTATAACTGACTTTAAATTAGGAACAAATGCTTTACTAAGAGCTATTTTAGGTTGGTTAACAAGTTCCACTATCATGCCGTTGTTTCTGTTGAGTGGCTGTTTAAACATCAGAGCAAAATTGATTTATCGAGCGGTATGTATATTATGCTTACAGAGTTTAATTGTAATACCTATTGCTTATGCAGCTTATTATTTAAATTTACCGGGTATTGTTTATAGTTCTCCTATAGAAAGGCTAATTCAAAACGGACCAATTTTTCATAATGTAGGATTTTACACCTCCGATTACGGTGTTAATAACGTGCGTTTGTTTTTATTTACTCCTTGGTGTCCCGCTTTAGCGCTGGTTAGTAATGTATACTTTTTCATGGTACTCCAGGAATCAAATAAAACATGGCGATACATCGGTATAGTTGGTGCGATCGCGATGAATATTGTATCTCTATCGCGGGCTGGATTGGTGACTTTACCAATGGTATTAATTATGATTTGGAGCTTGAAAAACTTGACTCGTCCAGAGATACAAATTACTGCTGGAATTGTCAGCTTTATTGCCGGTATTTTTAGTACCACACTTACAAATGCTGCTACAGAATTTGTCGATACATTTTACAGTTCAAGAGCGGATTCTTCAAGAGTACGTGCAGCCTTACAAAGAGTAGCAATAGATGCTTGGAAAGAAGCTCCTATTTGGGGACATGGAACTCAAAAACCTGGTCCTCCAGTATTAGCGAATTTGCCTATCGGCTCTCATCATACTTGGGTAGGATTGCTGTATACCAAGGGATTGGTCGGATTTTTAGCGTTACTATTACCTGTATTATGTAGTTTTTTAGATTTGTTAATTAAAGCTCGTCA
>JBHJOU010001011.1:0-2748 GCA_050329355.1 Rivularia sp. (in: cyanobacteria) | reverse complement strand
CATTGCCATTTGTGCAACTTCTGGAATCTCAATTGTTGTTTGTTCGCCGTTCATATTAATTAATAATTTAATTTCTTGTTGGTTATCTGCTTGCTGTTGTTTCCATTCTTTGCGGTTTTCATCTCCTAATTCATCCCAAGTATCTTGAGAGAAGCTGAGACATTTTAGGGCTAAATGTTGATATCTCGGCACGTTACCCTTACCGCTGTTGGTGAAATATTGCAAAGAATGCTGTTGTTTTTCGCAATCTGGAAAAGCTCTTAATACAACTTTCCTAACATCTGCTAGTGGCTTTTTTCTGCTATCGGGAACCTCGTAAAACTCTGTAATTTCTGTAATCACTTGCTGGCAAGCCGTTTTAATTTCTTCCTCAGTTTTGAGTGATTGCAATTTTTCCGCTAATTGTTCGCCTATCGTTTCCCACTTTTTACTCATTTATCTATCTCCTTAACCTCATGTATATAGATTAACTCACTTTCTTAACTATTGACAAGAGGTTAAAGCAATAGATAAGTATGACTCATAAATAGATGCAGCCACATAATTATACTAAATACAGGTATCAAGTACAGGTGTAGTAGGTTATATTGTTTATATACAGGTAACAAGTACAGGTGACAAAATGTTAAATGCAGAAGAACAAGTAAAGCGCCGTGAAAAGCTAGCCAAGTACTCGGAACAAGATTTAAAAGATATGACCGCCGTAGGGCTTAAGCGCTTGGCTAGTGGCATTATTCCCGGTTATGCCAAAATGAAAAAACCGCAGTTAATCCAAGAATTGCAAATAGTATGCAAGCCAGAAAGAATTGTCGCTGAGTTGATTCCCGATACCCCATTGGATGCTATAAATTTAAATCGCAAAATCGCTAAAGAATTTGAGGTGAATGTAAATCAAACTTTAACAGAATGGACAGAAAATTTTTATAAACAATTCAGAAATTTAGTGCAATCTGGATTTTGCGAAGATGGTACTTGGAATAGTTCAATTCATAGCGATATTGCCGCTTATGCTTATCGAGTAATTCGATTTTTAGAGCAAAGGGAAGGGCATCAAAATAACGGCGGTTTAGCCTTTACCACCAAATTAAGATATAGAACTTTTATCTGTAATTTACTCGCAGAATTTGTAGAGAATGAGAGAAATACTGTTTATTTTCAGCAATTAGAATCATGCTTGAAAATGTTATTTAAACAGATTCAAATTCAAATAAGTGATTTAACTCAGCAGAAAAAAGGATTGCAAGAAAGACAATTAGCAAAGCGCAAAAAAACTAAAGAAACAGTCAGTTTTAAGCCATTACATGACTTTGCTGTCAAAGTACTTAGCAATCTTGATAGCTTGAACCCTAGCCAGTGGAAGCGTGTTTCTATAGCTTTAGCAATTTCCACTGGCAGAAGATTAGCAGAAATTCATCAAGAAAACACTAAGTTTGAATATGTTGATAAAAAGCACGTTAATTTTACAGGTCAGTTAAAAGTTAAGGGAGATGCAGAAGAATATTTCATTAAAAACCCTAGCTATGAAATACCAGTATTGGTAGATGCCGAGTTAGTTGTTAAAGGTCATCAATGGCTTAAAGACAATAAAAAGGTAGTTCATGATTCTAAAGCTGTAAACCGTCGATACAGCGGTGATATTTCTCAAGCTATGAAAGGATTAAAAGCCAATTTAGATATTAATCACGATTTTTTTACATACAAAGGATTAAGAACTATTTATGCCCAAACCTGTAATCAAGTTTTTAACAATAACGATACAGACAATGCTTTATATTTAGCTGAAATATTAGGGCATGGTAGAGGGGAATTGCTAAAAGGAGAAAACCTAACTGATATGCTTACACCACAGTCTTACAATAGTGATTTTAATGTTACTGATACTGATTGTGTTAAAATTTAGCTTTTAGAATAAAGCGATTGATAGCCTATAATTTGGTAAAAAAAATGGTTATAGGCTATTTAAACAAATTGAAATAATTGATTCGACAGATTATTTTAATTTTATTTGAGATTTAGAAACCATTCTATCTCCCTTGAAAGTTACTCTAGCTTCCCCTCCATCTCCATTTCCCCACCTATAAGTAATAGAGTCCTCGATGGTTTCAATTTCCTTTCCTGCAAAGCCAAGTGTGTTGGCAACTTGATAGTAATTCATTCCCTTTTGAATACATTGTTCAAATATTGCTTGTGTCGTAGCGGAAAATTCAAGGTTGCAAATATCGATATCAGGCGGTGGATTGCCAGCAAGTACTGCTAATGGAGTCGGATAAGTCGGGCGTGGTTTGCTTGAAATAATTGCTTCTGCATCTTCTGCTTTAAAATTAAGCTGTTCGTAGGTAGTACCTAATCTTGGTAATGTCTTGGGAGTTAGTTTGTCGGCAGGTGCTTTAGATTTGAATTCAATACTAGGTCGCACTTCCGTAGAATCTTGATTAACTTGGCTTCCTCCACCACATCCATGTAGCCCAAGTAGGATTAGAGAAAATATAAATACACATTTTATCATTTTTATATTTTGTAAAAAATACAATCATAAGGTTAGTATTCCCAAATCAAGAATAAAAAAGTTGATTTTCTGTAAGGAATTTCACGATCGCGCTTTTGAGGTTATGCCATCGCACCCCACAACATTTGTGGAGGTGTTGAGATGTTTCCAGCGGTTACAATGACAGAAAATATAGATAACCACAAGCGCAATCTGCTTGCAGCAGCGCTTCGCGATCGCAATTCTTGCCAAATACCCTTATT
>JBHJOU010000845.1:0-2975 GCA_050329355.1 Rivularia sp. (in: cyanobacteria) | reverse complement strand
ATTTGGCTGGTGATTTGATTGATTGCTTGATGATCGATAGCTTCTGGTTTTTGAATGTTTAACCGTGCGATAGAACAGAATCGAGTAAAATCCTTTAACGTTGGTATATCCTGCCATTCTTGTGATTTCCAGCCTTTGGAAAATGCCAAATTATAGCGCTCGATGCGGGGTCACTTAAAAATACATCGAGTGCTTGCATCAAAATTGCATCTACTCGTTGAGCTAGGTGGGGAGAATCTAAGCGTCCCATAACTATGACACTCAAAGCATTACGTATAAACGAACGCCACGATTTCATCCGCGAAGCCCGTTCCTCTGCATCAAAGTCTCGTAAATCGGGAGGTTCCATCAAATTATTAGAAGCGCGGGATAAATCGAAATATGCACCCGAATCTCCTAATAGTGCGATCGCTGTTTTGAAAGAACTTTCCCCATCGGCTGCGGGTATGTCCATCCCTACTACGGGTATTCCTTGCGATAAAGCATCGAGCATAAATCGCCACAGCAATACTGATTTACCAGAACCAGTTTTACCTGTAATTAATGCGTGTTGAGTATGAGTAAATAAGTCTACGCAAACGGGTTTACCACCTCGATTAGTTAAAAATTCTACACCTCTCTCGTCGAGTTTTTTAGGTAGAGTCAGCGGTAAAATTCCAGCCACTGTTTCGCTTTCTAGAACTAATCGTCGTTCGCTCAGAATTGAACTTGAATGCAAAATTCTCCGCCAGGTGATAGGTAAAGTTTCTAACCAAATTAGATTCGCAATATTTCTTTCTCGCACAACTTTAGCTATACCAAAACTGTTGCACAGTAAGTCACACGCAAGGTCTAAGCTTTCTGCATTTTCGCGGTAAACTAAGAATACTACCGCACAGTTAAGGGGAACAGCACCTTTATATAATTTCTTCTGTGCATCAAAGCTCTCTTCCTGCTTAATTTCAGCACCCACATCTCTGCCAGTTCCTTTAAATAATGCTCGTTCTCTAGCGGCTTTAGTTTGTTTGGCTTGACGATGGAGATTGTCTTCGGTTAAATAACGGTTAGCTCCTGAAATTTCTACCCAAGCTTCGGTATCGCGGACGTGATTTTCACTCAGAACTTTCCACATCCATGCAATTTGTTCTCTGGCACTCGTCCATGCGATTACAGTATCTACCATTGTTAAGACACCGCATACTTTGTCCTTCACATAAACGCGGTTTGTACATTGACGATGTTCCGGACATGAACTTCTACCTTTTTCCCCTCTAATCAAGATAGTTGTGGAGTGCTTGAAAGAATTTTGAATTTCCGTTAATTTAATACCGCTATCTTTATCTTCTGCAATAACTAGAAGTTGAGGAATAGGTGGTGCTTGATATCTATTGAATCTGCTCCACAACCATGACCATAATTGTGCATCGTCAAGTGGTATAAGTTCCAATCCCGCTTTTGTATTAAACAGCATTTCCCATTGAATAAATCCTTGGGTATAGGCTTTCATTAATAAGACATTGAGAAGCTGTTCTTGCCTTTGTGATATGCGTCCGGTAACGTTATCTAACAAAAAACGTCCGGCTTTACCCATGTAATGTATTAATTTAGATAAAGGGTCAGGTTTATTCTCTCCAAATTTATCTACAGTCCAGGTACAGAATACTATTTGCTGCCAAGTTGACCTTGCTCCTTTACGAGTTAATTCTTGCACTCTTGCTTGTTCGTTGCGGATTAAGATGGCGGGTAGTTTTAAGGAACAATTTTGTGCAAGATTATTAAGATGCTCAAGTCTTGCAGAGTCATCCGAATAACGTCCTAAAAGAAAAGTGCATTTTTCTCCTGGAAGGATAGATTTCATTGCTTCGGAGATAGAAGCTGATATCGATGATATTTCTTCTGGGTAAAGTTGATTGTGGATACCTTTGATTTGGAACGCGAAAACAACTTGAAATTGGTTTTCGTCTTTAATATCACCTTGGTTAAGTAAAAATGCTCCTACTTTGCGATTATCCCGTTCGATGCGAACCATACAGCAGAGGTCGAGTTCGTTTTCAAAGGGAATGTATTGCGATTTTCCATTATTTTGGTCGATAGAATTTATTGAAGGAATATGAGCTTTCATTGTAATAAGGCATTTCCCATAAACAAATAATTGTCACCACTAATTATCTAAAAATAACTTTCCTTCCCCCTGCTCCCTGCTCCCTGCCATCTGCCTTTTTGAGTTGCTTTCTGGTATTCCGAGAAAGTAAAGGAGATACATACATTGCACCACCGATAATCCAGTTGCTACCTTTGGGTTTGCGAAAACGATTAATATATTTATCCGGGTCTTTCCCCGTCACGAACCACCAACTCAGAATTAACCAAAAACTTATAACTGCGACCTTGGGTATTCCCCAACTAAGTAATCCATCAAAAATAAAATAGGTTATGGTAATAATCGCGAACCAAGGTAGAATTTGATTAGCGGGAATTGGACCAAATCCTGCTTGTTTCCCCAATATTTTATTTACTTTAATTGGTTCTTTATCCCAATCCATTATTCCCTTCCCGCGCTTACGATTACCTTTCATGTTTGAGTGAGAGAGGGAGGGAGTGAAGGAGTGAGGGAGTGAGGGAGAGAGGTAGTAGAGTAAGAGCGAAAAATTAATAATTAGTTACTGAAAAGATATTTTACTCCTATCCCGGTCTAAGATTTCCTATAATAATTTTTTTCTCACTCCCTCCCTCTCTCCCTCTCTCACTCCCTCACTCCCTAACTCCTATCCCCCAGTAGTTCCCGTTCCATCACCAATAAACAAAAAGGTAATAACATCAATGGTGAGAATAATTCCAATCGCTAAACCAGCTTGAGTTGCAATTGGTCGCCAGTCATTACCTTGCTGTGCCTGGTTATAAGCAAATAATGCTGCAACCCCAACTAACAGCAAAAAGACTCCACGAATTGCATTGAATACTAAAGTGATTGCTTCCGGGTCAATTGAACTTGTTCC
>JBHJOU010000260.1:0-4852 GCA_050329355.1 Rivularia sp. (in: cyanobacteria) | reverse complement strand
CAAGGAACGAGCCGAACATATTATGCTTGTAGACTTAGAGCGTAACGATTTGGGACGAGTTTGTGAATGGGGTAGTGTCAAGGTAGATGAATTACTGATAATTGAGCGTTACAGTCATGTGATGCATTTAGTTAGTAATATCAAAGGAACTTTAAAACGTAACGAATATACTACAATCGATTTGGTTAAAGCGATGTTTCCAGGTGGTACAATAACTGGCTGTCCCAAAGTTCGCTGTATGCAAATCATTGAAGAACTAGAACCTGTAAGACGTAGTTTATTTTATGGTTCCTGCGGCTATTTGGATCGAAGTGGTAATTTAGATTTAAATATCTTGATTCGTACTTTATTAGTGGCTCCACAAGTAAATAAGTCTTTTAACTCTCTTGTTCGATCTGACATTAAACCATATGATTTATCTAGCTCCATACCAGAGGTGAATCTAGATTACCCAACTCTTAATTCTGTTTGGGGACAAGTTGGAGCCGGAATTGTTGCAGATAGCAATCCTCAAAAAGAATGGTATGAATCTCTGCACAAAGCGCAAGCACTTTTGGCGGCACTTCAACAAGTTTAACAGTGAACAGTAAACGATAAACAGTCAATAGCTTTACAGCCAAATCGCAATGGCTATCAGAAATTGTTAATTTATTGTTATTTTTTTGTACAAAAAACAGTTAATTAATTTAACAAATATGGCAGAATTGATCTAATAAAGACTTTTTTATGAAATAAAAAGAAAGTCGCAGCCATTTACTATTTCATTTGCCGTTCCAAAGCACATAGATTTATTTTTGTGCAAATAAATACCGCGCCTGCCTTTATTTTAAACATCGAAAACAAATTTTTCGGGAATATCTTATTAAAGAAAGTCCGAGTTTTTGTTTTTAGCGCCGAAAAGATATATGTACTCGTACCTTGACTAATAAATGAACTCAGAACACTCGGAAACCTATTTGAATCATCCAACTTGGGGATTACTCTACAGAATTTGTATGGTGGATCAAAGCCAAGAACTTTTTACCACACTCTATGCTCAACGCCTATTTTTCCTTGTCGCCCATGATGAAAAAGGCGTTAAATTCCAACCAGTAGGACGTACCGAAGCGAGAATGATGCTAGAAAATCGTTTGCGTAACCTGCGCCGCAGCGGACAATCTATTGAGTACGATCAACTCACTAGTATTTTTAAACGCACATTCCAATGAGTAGTTCGATCGCAGAACGTATCCGCAAGGTTCAAGACTCGCTTCCGGAGTCTGTAAAATTGATTGCTGTTAGTAAAAAAGTCTCGGTTGCAGCCATGCGTGAAGCATATGACGCTGGTGTCCGAGATTTTGGCGAAAGCCGTATTCAAGAAGCTGCAAGCAAAATTGACGCGCTGCAAGACTTATCGGACATTACCTGGCACTTTATTGGACATCTACAAAGCAATAAAGCCAAACAAGCTCTTTCTTATTTTCAATGGATTCATTCCGTAGATAGCCTGAAATTAGCACAACGTTTGAACCTTTTGGCACAAGAGTTAGCAGTTGATCCCTTCATTTGCTTGCAAGTCAAAATCCTCCCCGATCCAGATAAATCTGGGTGGACAATACAGCAACTTTTAGACGATTTAACCGAACTTGACCGATGCAAAAATTTACAATTTCAAGGTTTGATGACAATTCCACCATTAGGATTAGATAGTTCAGAGATTCTCCAGGTGTTTAATCGAACACGACAATTGATGGCAGAAATTGGCGATCGCAACTTGTCAAACATCAAAATCAACCAGCTTTCCATGGGGATGTCAGGAGATTATCAGCTAGCAATTGAATGTGGTGCAACCATGATACGTTTAGGGACAATTTTATTTGGAGAACGTTCTGTATAAGTCAGAACATTTAGGCAGAAAAAGCGAAAAACCTTGATATGGCTCGGTTTTAAGCTGGGAGAAGAAAAATCTGCCCAACTGACAATAAATCTACCTTTTGATAGATAAGCCGTGATTCGCCAGCATTACGATTAAAACTGGCGAACGTCTATCCTAGGGGAGATATTTCACTTCACCACAGGATGAAAAATATCACAATTTGATACAGAATAATTATTTAGTACGCTAGTTGCAAAAGCAACAAAAGATATAGTATCTACAAAAGTATAAGAAAATGAAATAAGGGGTAAAAACAACTTTCCATTGCATAACTACTAGGATATAATCTTGACTCATTATTGTACGTGTTTGAGGTAACAACGTTGCGATCGCGTTGTAATAATCCAAAAGCTCGTAAAATATGCTACAAATGGCGATAAATTATGACAATTATTCTCTGTTTGTAGCGGTAAAAGTTGACAAAAGCAATTTTTACCTTCTCAATGAAAGATGATTGGCACCAGGAGCGTAACAATGAATATATTTTCCAGATTGAGAGACTTTGTAGGATTAAACGAACCAGTAGAGTACGAATATTACGAAGAAGAACCAGAAGCAGACGGTTACGAAAATCTGTATCAGGAGCAAAATCAAGCACCTGCTCCTCAACCAGAAAGTGTTGCAGTTAATCGACGTTGGCGCGAAGGAATGCCTACAATGGGAAACGATGTCGTGTCCCCTTCCACTGCAAAATCTATGAATAATGTTATTGGTATGCCAGGAGTATTAAACGGGATTTCAGAAGTATTGGTGTTAGAACCACGCACTTTTGAAGAAATGCCCCAAGCGATTCAAGCATTGCGCGAACGTAAGTCAGTGGTGTTAAATTTAACAATCATGGACCCAGATCAAGCTCAGCGTGCAGTAGATTTTGTTGCAGGAGGAACTTACGCCCTTGATGGACATCAAGAGCGGATTGGCGAAAGTATATTTTTGTTCACCCCTAGCTGCGTACAGGTCAGTACTACAGGTGGAGTACTTCACGAAGTTCCTCAACCACCAGTGCGTAGTCGTACCAATCCATCGACCCAAGTTTGGGGAAACGAACCGAATCACATGGCACAATAAGGATAAACTAGTCATTAGTCATTAGTCATTAGTCCGCTTTTTGCCTGATGACCAATGACAAATGAACAATTACCTTTCGGGGCAATGACGACTAAAAAATTTGGCTTAATTGGTGGCGGGGTAATGGGTGAAGCATTATTATCCCGTCTTATCAGTTGTGGGATATATCAACCATCAGAATTTATTGTCAGCGATCCACTTGAAGAACGTCGAGTTTATTTAGAGCAAGAATACAAAATTTTGGCGATCGCCGATAGCAGTGTGGCGTTTGCTCAAGCGACAGAAGTAGTATTTTTAGCAGTAAAGCCTCAAAATTTCAGTGCAATTGCTCAAGAGTTAGCAGGGGTAATGGAAAGTGGAAGTAAACCATTAATAATTTCTATTTTGGCAGGAGTAGCATTACATCAATTAGAAGCAGCTTTCCCTGGTTTTCCAGTGATTAGAGCCATGCCAAACACACCCGCGACAGTCGGTGCAGGAATGACTGCCATTTGTAATGGCGCTTACACGAAAACCAAAGATACAGAGATAGCAAAACAACTGTTTACAGCAGTAGGGGAAGTAGTAGAAGTACCCGAACATCTGATGGATGCAGTTACCGGGCTTTCCGGTAGTGGTCCAGCTTATGTCGCATTAATGGTCGAAGCCCTTGCTGACGGTGGAGTTGCAGTCGGTTTACCAAGAGCGATCGCCAGCCAACTAGCATTACAAACCGTATTGGGAACAGCACAATTATTACAAGAAAGCAAAATGCACCCAGCAGTATTAAAAGATAAAGTCACCAGCCCCGGAGGTACCACAATTGCCGGAATTACCCAACTAGAAAGAGCCGCATTTCGTTCTGCATTAATTGAAGCCGTGAAAGCCGCTACTAAGCGCTCTCAAGAATTGGGGAAGTAATGGAAAGTGAGGAGTTAGGAGTTAGGAGTTTGGAGTTTGGAGTTTGGAGTTTGGAGTTTGGAGTTAATAATTATTGTCTCCCCATCTCCTTGTCCCCTTGTCCCCTTGTCTCCCCATTTCCTTGTCCCGAAAGTCCTCATTACCTGGTTTTTTACAAATTGTCGAGAAAGTGATTCAAATTCAATGCGGTATAAGTATAATACGTGTAAGCCGCGCAAGAGAGCTTGATTGATTCGTGCTTAATGCGATTTGAATCACGTAGTTGAAAATCAGTTTGGATGCAATTAAAATTTGAGTGAATTATCCTGCTTTAACCCCAGATGTTGATCCGAGTTCCGTTTTTCCTTTTGAACTCGATCAATTCCAACATGATGCCATAGCTTCTCTAAATGCTGGACGTTCCGTTGTAGTGTGCGCGCCCACGGGTTCTGGTAAAACTTTAGTTGGCGAATACGCGATCTATCGTGCCTTAGCGCGAGGTAAGCGAGTATTTTACACTACTCCTCTCAAAGCGCTATCGAATCAAAAATTACGCGATTTTCGTTCCGAATTTGGTTTTGATTCGGTCGGGTTGTTGACTGGAGATGCTTCGATCAACCGAGATGCTCCAATTTTGGTGATGACTACGGAAATTTTCCGTAATATGCTCTACGGTACACCGATTGGACAAGTTGGTACTTCTTTAATAGATGTGGAAGCAGTGGTGTTAGATGAATGCCACTATATGAACGACCGTCAACGAGGGACGGTTTGGGAAGAGTCAATTATTTACTGTCCGGAATCAATTCAACTTGTAGCTCTAAGTGCAACGGTTGACAATAGCAGTCAGTTGACTGATTGGTTGAACCAGGTTCACGGTCCGACGGATTTGATTTATTCGGATTTTCGTCCCGTTCCTTTGCAATTTCATTTTGGTAATAGTAGGGGGCTATTTCCTTTACTTAATAAAGAAAAAACTCAATTAAATCC
>JBHJOU010000012.1:0-5767 GCA_050329355.1 Rivularia sp. (in: cyanobacteria) | reverse complement strand
TATTGTAATTGACGGAGAGTGCAACCTGCTATTTGCGCTGCTTGTTTGCTAGTGAAAAACACATCTTGCATAATTCTAATTATTGCACAAGCGGATTATTGTACGCATATGTTACTATTGTGCGTATATGTTTATTTAATTTAGAATGATATTTAGATTAGATAGTATACAGGTACTAATAAGATTGTATAATCGAAAAGTGCCTAAAAAACGGAAACTGTGATTACTTTTTAGAATTGATAATTTATACTTTTTAAGTAATATTATTCGTGACACAACTAATTACTTAATGAAATAAAGCTTTTAGCAAAAAAATATATTAATCCAGCAAATATTGAAGGATTGACGTTATGTCCTCAAAGAAGCTAAAGAGTTATTCCAATCGTGGTTCGGTACAGATAAAAAATTCTAACGGCAGACTTCAAATAGTTTTTTCTCACCCAATTACAACAGAAGCAGGGGAGATAAAAACCAAACGTTTTTATCTTTCGACTAGACATGACGATACACCCTTGGGAAGACAGCAGGTTTCTACAATAGCCGCCAAGATTCAAAGGGATATCGATTATGGAGAATTCGATGCAACTCTGGCTAAATATAAACCAGCAGCTTCCCTAGAAACTGTTGCTCCTAAAACTCGTCCGTCTAGTCCGAAAAAACAGGACTTGGAACAGTTATGGGAACAATACACTGAATTCAAGAAACCACAGATAAGTCCCTCTACATACGCAGTCGATTATCGGAAGTATCGCAATCACATTGCGAATCTACCAACCAAAAGCTTAGATGATGCAGTTGCAATTAGAGATTATCTGATTGCTAATCTTACTCCCAATGCAGCAAAGCGTACTTTGACAAATATAAATGCTTGCTGCAATTGGGCTATGAAAAGTAAATTAATTGAGTCTAATCCTTTTCGAGGGATGGCTTCATATATTCAGATTCCCAAGTCGGAGACAACAGAGTATCAAATCAATCCATTTACCCCTGAAGAACGCGACGCAATAATCAAAGCTTTTGAAGAAAGTAAGCTTTATAGTTACTACGCTCCTTTAGTAAACTTCTTATTTTTTACCGGATGTAGACCATCAGAGGCTATAGCTTTGCAGTGGAAACATATCAATGATAAATACATAACTTTTGAGCAAGCCATGACAATAAGTAGTAAAGGATTTGCTATTAAAAACGGATTAAAAACTCAAAGTCAAAGACGCTTTCCGATAAATAATCAGTTACGTGAAATACTCGCATCAATTAAACTTGAAAATAACAATCCAGAAGAATTTATTTTTAAAAGTAAGAAAGGAGGAATTATAGACTTCGGTGATTTTCTTAATCATGCGTGGAAAGGTTATAAAAACCATCGCGGTAAAAATATGGATGGAATTGTAACTAAACTTGTAAAACAAGGTGTGATAAGTGAATATCGCAAACCTTATCAATGCAGGCACACTTTCATTACCCTTTGTTTAGAAGCTGATATTGATGCGAAGGATATAGGAAAATGGGTTGGTAATTCTCCAGAAGTTATTTATAAACACTATGCAGGTAGTAAGCCTAATTTAGAAGTACCAGAACTATGATTAGTTTAAATTAAGATAACAATTATTAAGACAAAAATATGCATTATAAATTAATATATGAGTATCGAAAATGTTAATATTGTAAAATATTTTTTAGGTTTGAGATAATTTGTATTATTGTTATCAATGTAAACTATGATTTTAAATAAGTTCTCTTACAAACAAATAACTGATGACTAAAAAAAGAACAGAGTATGATAATCCTTGGAAGGAAATAATTGAAGACTTTTTTCCTAGTTTTTTAGACTTCTTTTTTCCAACAGTATATTCTATTATCGATTGGACAAAACCCTATGAATTTCTAGATAGTGAACTACAGAAATTAGAACAGTACGGCAGAAATTGGAAAACGCTTAGTCGATAAAGTTGTTAAGGTTTTCTTACTCAATGGTGAAGAAGCTTGGATACTTGTTCATATCGAAGTCCAGAGCCAATTCGATAAGAACTTTCCCGAACGAATGTATATTTATCATTACCGTTTGTTTGACCGACATAGAACAAAAGTAATTAGTCTTGCCATACTTGCTGATGAGCAGCCAAATTGGCGACCATCAAGTTACGGATATTCACTTGGAGAATGTCGCTTAAGTTTAGAATTCCCAGTTGTAAAATTATTAGATTATGAATCACAGCTTGAGCAAACTTTGGAGCAAACCACAAATCCTTTCAGTATTGTTGTCATGGCACACTTGCGTACCAAAGCCACGAACCAAAACCCTGAAAGTAGGTGGAGCGTGGAAGCTAAGACTAGTACGAATGTTGTTTGACAAGGGATATAGTCGAGAAGAAGTTATTGGATTATTCCGGTTTATCGATTGGCTAATGTCTTTACCAGAAGAACTAGCGGCGGATTTTAAAGCAGAACTTAAACGCGAGGAGGAAGCAGGTAGAATGCGTTACGTAACTAGTATTGAACGTTTAGCAAAGCAAGAAGGTATAGAAGAAGGTAAGCAAAGAGGAAAAGTTGAAATTGCTCGCGAAAGTGTAGTTGAAGTTCTAGAAGTGCGCTTCGGCGACATACCGTCCGACGTTCTTGAAAGCATTAATCGTATCAATGATGTATCCGTACTTAAGTCACTTCTGAGAAACGCGATCGCAATTTCATCAATGGAAGCTTTTACAGAACTTATCAATGAAATTAATTTATAAATTTCGTTTTGATGCTTCCAAACTTTTAAACATTTACTCGATACTTACCGGATTTTTGAATAGGTTGAATTAAACACAACAAACATCATACTTGTTGATTGTGAAATGCGCTTTTTAAAAAGCGCATTTGTTTATATTTTTAAAGCAGAATTTATACAAACCTTCTAGCTATTTCTCATCCACCATCATTTGTTTTATCAACTTGGTAACATCTTGTACATCAACTGTATTATCGTAATTTTCATAAAATAATTTTATTGATGCATGAAATGTTTCTGGTGTTTCGTGTTGTTCCTCAAAATAAGCACCATCTCTACATCCATATAAAATTAAGTTAGAGTTAATTATTTTAAGAAATGGCTGGATTGTAATCATTAAGTTAGCTACTTTAAAGCACCCACTTATGTACCCATGAAAGTAGCTTAAAAAGTAATTGATTTCTTGTTGTGAAAACTCTAGTTCAAATGGTTTTCTAGTTCTTTGGGTATCGTAACCATCAATATTATTTTCAAGAATCCGGTACATACGATAATAAACTGTTCCGCGATGGTCGGCAATTACCATCAAGTAATAAAAAATTTCAATCGTCTTTTCAATGATTAATAGAACCGGAAATCTAAATGAACCTTTCCCTTGATCATAAAAATCACTAGTTTTTCCAAAAAGCCATTCTAAGGTAATGAATACTTCAGCGCTTCTTTAATTTATCTTTACTTCCTCTATCGCTCCAACCTAATTGAACGTAAAACATATAATCATCATCAATCGGAAGACTGCTATCGTGTAATTTTTGTTCTTCGGTATCATCTAACCTCCATAATTGATATTTGATACCTCGTGATTCTAGTTCTAGTTGATTACGGATTCTGGATTAACGGATTTCTCGTTTCATAACTATTTTCTTCTGAAAATTTATGTACTTAAATCTTGTAGGACGTTTGTACCATAGACGAGGTTTAGTTTATGTTACAAGTGGTAACAATAAATCTTCAAAAAATACGATTCAAGCGTTAAGAACGTTTCTGTCTTGTTTTCTTCTGACTGGATGGAAGCGACGATAAATAGTTTTCTACTGCTTTTGAATGTGCTTGAGGGTTGCTTTGGTGATTCTGTATCCAATCGATTAATAGAGTCTTGTTGTATCTTACTACTCTTGAGTTAACGGAAACCCAGTGTATGTCTTTTTGGAGCTTGCCTTTTTGACGATACCTTTTGAGAGTGTCGCTGGATAAACCTGTTAATTTCGCTGCTACCTTCTTATCGATAAATTGATAATCCTGAATAGAAGAATTGGTCATCATTCCAAAAAAAAACTTATGTGTATATCTAAAAATATCTTAATTAACCTAAAAATTTCCAGTTGTTTAAAAAAATTTTGTTTAATAGAACAAATAATTTAGTTAAAGTTACTTATCGGTTAAAACTGTAAATACGCTATTAAACAATAGTATCAGCCGATTTGTTTTTACATATCTATCACTATAGTCATAAGTATTTTTATTACTATAGTGATAAGCCGTTTTACGTCAGAAGATAAGCATTGACTAAAGATATTTGATTGAAAATAAATTTAATAACTTCCGAAAGTTATTTCCGTAATAAAATTAGAAAATAAGTTTAAAAATTAGAGGAGATATGACTAGGAATGTACATAGCTATCAGATATTGAGTAAGTCGGCAGAAATAAACCGGGGCTATGTAACAGTTGGGCAAATTGGCTTTAAACCCTTACCCCTAAAGCAAAGCTACATTATCCAAAATTACAATTCTCAATGCCGACCTACTTATCATGAGCAATTCAATTGATAACTGTTTTATTACTGACCCATCAGACTTAAATTACATTTCTGATGTCGTAAATCAAGTGTTAGATAATAGACATCATCTAGCCGACGTAAAAGATTTGCAAGCAACTTTAAAAGAAGTAAGTTTAGAACATGGTAAGGAAATACAAATGAATTTGGTCTTTGATGAAAATCAACTAACTGGATTTAACTTTTCTTTCCAAGTTGACCCCAGTAAGACAACTGAAACTATTGCTTTCAACCAGCAGCAAATCAACATTGAATCTGAAAAAGGAAATATTATCTCAAAAGAACAAACAACAACAATCGCTGCAACAGAATCGGAACATAATCTAACAAATTCTTCTCTATCACCTGGATACATAACTTTGACACCAGGATTGCAAGTAGAAGACCAACGTATTATTAACGAGGAACCACTAGAAAATCAAAAATTTATCAAATCACCATTTCCAGTTATAAGCAATATCAATCCGAGCTTAACTAATATTGCAAATCAATTAGCAAATCAACACGAGGTTAACGGATTATTATTAACTGGATTACCACTCAAGACAGGAATTTCTTTGACAGACACCTTACGAGTAGAAGAAAAACCCGATATTCAGACTGCTGGATTAGCATTACTCAGACGCTTTGAGCAAGTTTTACCGCAAGAATTTATGGAGTTAAAAGCAGGTGAATCTCCCAAAGCTTTCAATTGGGAAGACCCCGAGTCAAATAAGCAATACCGCTTTTGTTTTGAATCAGCTAAAACTGATATAGAAGGTAGTATTTTAATCCCTGAAAAGCTAAAAGGGTTTGATACAAAATCTGGGTCTAATGTGCAACAAGTATTTGAAGCAACTTTAATAGATTCTAAATATAACCGTTGGAGTATCGAGCAGTGTGATTTCAATAAAAACCAGATTAAATCTTTAAATCTTGCAACCAAATCCACACTTCCCAATCATTCAACCGCATTAACAGATGCGGTTGTTGATTTTTTTTACGAAATATAAAAGTTTCAAAATCTTACTAATTAACTATGTACAGTAACAATGAACATGATTCTGTTGATGGGTTGTGCGAAGAAAAGAAGTTAAAATATGCTGCTACTAATATTTACTATTGTGGTATTATACAATTTGTTGCAAGCTTTGTATGGACGAAAACAGACAAGGCTGCAAGTTCATTGTTAGGGCTTGGATTAATTTATTTGATAGTAAAAGAACCACTTTTAATCTCAAT
>JBHJOU010000367.1:0-2174 GCA_050329355.1 Rivularia sp. (in: cyanobacteria) | reverse complement strand
GAGGTAGCCGATAAAATATCCGTGATTCACAGTTGGGCAAATACTCAAAAGATTATACCCATTGCCAAAGAAGATAATTGGTTCGCTCAAAGACACGCACTGGTAAATAAATTTACAGTCCTGTACTCAGGCAACATGGGTCGATGTCATGATATACAAACTATGTTAGAGGCTGCTAAGTATTTGCAAGATGACCCGATTCAGTTTGTCTGTATAGGTGGTGGAGCAAAACGCGAACGGCTGATTAAACAGGTAAAACGATTAGGATTAAAAAACTTTTTATTCCTTCCCTATCAACAACGACAGGATTTACCTTACTCGTTGACGGCTTGCGATTTATCCTTAGTAAGCGTGGATGCGGGTATGGAGAGTTTAGTTGCTCCCAGTAAACTTTATCCGGCTTTAGCCACAGGAAGACCAGTAGCAGTTATCTGTCCGCAGCACTCGTATTTGAAACAGTTGATTGCAGATGGAAATTGCGGTGAAACTTTTGAAAATGGAGATAGTCATGGTTTAGCAGAATATATTCGTCAGTTGAGTCAGGATATTAATTTGACGCATAAAACTGGGGAAGCTGCGCGGAAATACGTAGAGTCATATTTCACTTCCGAAGTGATTTCTAAACAATATTATAATGTATTGTTGCAAGCGGTAACCTGATAGATATTCTGTAAGGTAAGGAAAAAGTGCATCTGCCATACTGCCATAATATATACTATTTAGCAGTTGTGATAAATTTAGCTTTAATCGGTTAGTTTCTCTTTCAAAATATATTTCTAGTAAATTTAAAGTTTATTGGAGTGAAATTATGAACAATAAAGGTGTAACAGTTTGGTTAACAGGTTTAAGTGGTGCGGGAAAAACGACAATTGCTAGATGTATCGAAGAGCAACTCAAAGCTAGAAACTGTCAAGTTGAGGTTTTGGATGGTGACTTAATCAGAACTTGGTTGTCTCAGGGATTGGGTTTTAGTAAAAAAGACCGGGATATTAATGTACGTCGGGTAGGATTTGTCGCTAATTTACTTAGTCGTAATGGAGTTGTGGTGATTGCTGCAATGATTAGTCCTTATCAGGAAATCAGAGATGAAATCCGAGCTATTAACAAAGATTTTGTTGAAGTTCACGTGAATGCACCTTTAGAATTGTGTGAAGCGCGAGATGTTAAGGGGTTGTATGCTAAAGCGAGAAGCGGAGAAATCAAGGGTTTTACGGGTATAGACGACCCTTATGAGATTCCTCTGAATCCAGAGGTTGTTTGTGAGAGTGGGGAGGAAACTGTGGAGGAAAGCGCTAAGAAGGTGATAAAGGCTTTGGAAGAGTTGGGTTATGTGCGGGTTGCGGTTGAGTATCAGATATAGGTGGTTAGTTAGGGTTTTCTTTACAGTGGGAGTGTTATGAGTTTAGGTTCAAGATTTTTCAAAAAAAAACACCCCATAGATTCACCTGATGACAATAGATCGAATTTTTCTAGTTCTCATAAGGGGGGATTGCAAAGATTTCTGATCCGAGGAGCCGGATGGTCGGTATTTGCTCGCATAACAACAACTGGACTCAGCTTTGTAATCAGCATTTTACTCGCTCGACTATTCAGCGTAAAAGATTACGGAGGATATCAATATATTATGGGCTGGAGTGCCTTGTTAAACGTTCCAGCAGGGCTAGGTTTAGCAGAGGTGATTACCCGTGAAGTAGCTAGTTCATCTGGAGACGAAAGATTAGATCGAGTAAAAGGGATAGTCCAATTCTCTTACATATCGGTTCTTGTTTCTTCATTTACAATTGCAGCAATAGTAATATTAATTGTAACAGCATATCCAGGACGAGAATGGGAACTATTTCCCTATTTTCTACTATCCTTATTGTTCCTACCTATTCAATCTTGTTTGGGTGTATCGGCTGCTATTCAAACTGGTCAAAAGAAAATTGTTTTAGGATCTCTTCCTCTCCTAGTCAACTTCTTATTGTTTGCTGGTACTCTAGGTACGATTTGGGCTTTCATTCCAGTAAATGATTTGGAAATTGATTCTGTAATTGGAATCAAGATTATTTGTGCTATCGTCGCTCTAGCACTAGCATTAGTTTTAGCCTACCGTTCTCTGAAATTGAAGGAGATAAATGGTTACAAACCAACTATTGAAGCGGTAACATGGCTTAAAGGAGGATTATCGCTTG
>JBHJOU010000916.1:0-8423 GCA_050329355.1 Rivularia sp. (in: cyanobacteria) | reverse complement strand
GTGGTTTGTGCGATTGGTATTGTGTGCATCTAAACCTCTATTTCGGCTGATTTTATTGTTATCTACCACGCTATTTTTAACGAGAAATAAACGCAGATTACACGATTGGATGCAATGTTTAAATAGTGCTTATTTCGGGCGAATTTGGGTGCATTTTCGCCCTGGATTGTTGTAATTTCTAGATTTTGCTGATTAATTTATTTAACTCTATTTTACTAATTAAACCATTATCAATATTGAATACATTAGATATAGCAATCCTATTTGTATGGAAAGGTGTTCAGATCCCCGACTTCTTGAAGAAGTCGGGGATCTAAATTCTCATATATGATTTAGGATTGCTATATATTTAAGTACTTTTTGCAAAAAAGCGTTTGTATTTGATAATCCAAGTGTAATATATAATACGTGTAAAAATATAGAAGTAAAAATAATGACTGACACAAATAAAACTCGCATTCTACTGGCTTTGTGGGCATTAGGGGGAACGAAGCAGGAAGTAAAAAGAGGCGATCTTACCAAGCGAATTGTTTCTAAAGGTAAGAAAATCGCAGATTACCATGGAATTTTTAAGCAATTAGAGCAAGAAAACGCGATCGCCATTTCCAGGAAAAGTTTTTCTTTGGTATCTCCAAAGGGTGTAGAAATGCTGGGTGAAGGTTTGAAAAATCCTGATTTTGAATTTGAAGGGACAATTGTGGGAACTTGGGCTGCAAATGCTTTGCTGAGGTGGATTGGAGAGGTTGAGAGTAGTGTTAATTTTGCACCTGCACCGCAAAATGGAAAATCGTTAAATAATGCGATCGCGTCTTATAAAGAGTTTGAGAAAACTACCCTTGAGGTTTACGAGAATTTGAACCGAGATTACAACTTCAATAACTTGGTGCCAATTTACAGGATTAGGAGAGAAATTGGCGATCGCGTTTCTCGTAAACAGTTCAGTGAATGGCTGCTAGAGATGCAAGCAGAGGATATTTTTCAACTACAAGGTGGGAGTGTAGAAGACAGTGCTTCTGACAAGATAGAAGATTCTATCACTACCGAATTAGATGGATTGCGTTGCTACGCTTCCAAATTGCAAAGCTAAATATTTTTTTCCTCACATATTCAATGTTTAAAAAACATGACTAGTAATACATCTTCGATTGATGAATTGATTAGAAATAAAAATCCCTTTGCAGGACATATTGTTGTCCGTTCATCACAAATATGGGGAAAAAGTTTTCCCGATGTTCCTTCAATAAATGCTCATGCTTCCAATGCTGTTTTTGATGCAGTAGATAAAGTTAGTAAAGGGGAGCGTGAAACTGTAGGGATTACAATTATTGCTGAAAAAGGAGCAGGTAAAAGTCATATTATCAGCAGAATTAGACATCGCTTGCAGAAAGAAGATAATGCTTTTTTTATCTACATGGGCAAGTATGATAATCTGAATCAGATTAAATATGAATTTCTGCAAACTTTGGCTTCTAGTTTGAGAGCGCATGGTAGTAAAAATGTAATGCAGTGGCAAGAAATCGCAGCGGCTTTAATTAATGAAGCTAGAGGATGGGATTATACACCACAACAATATATTCAGAATATTTACCCAACATACTTGAAAAAATACTCAACTAAATTTGTTGATAAATTAACTGAACTTATTCTTCCAAATAAACCCGATATTACTAATCCTTATTTGATAAAAGCAATTTTATGGACGCTATCTTCTGTCCACACTAACTATGCTAATTATTGGCTGGCTGGATTGGATTTAACTCAAAATCAAGCTGAAGTAATGGGATTACCCAATTACGATAAAAATGATAAAGAAGCGGAAGGATTAAAAACAGTTCGTCAGATTTTAGATATTATCAGCAACTACAAAGTTCCGGTAATTTGCTTTGATGAATTAGATAATACCGAAGTTAATGAATATGGCTTGCTCTCAGCACACTTAGTTGCAAGTTTAGCAAAAGATTTATACAACAACCTCAAACGTTGTGTTCTTGTTTTGGCTATGTATCCTGGCACTTGGAACGAGCAAATAAGGGCTTTACCACAAGTTGAAGCTATCATAGACAGATTAGTCAGCGAGCAGTTAGATAGACAGCCTTTAAGGTTAAACAATCCTAATGCAGATGATATTGTGGCGATTGTAAGTCAGTGGCTACAAGTTTTCTACGAAGAAAATAAAGTTGTTCCATCACACCCAGTTTATCCATTTAATGAAAATAAGTTGAGAGAATTTGGTAAGAGTAAACCAACAATAAGGTCACTTTTAAAGTGGTGTGCAGAAAATTTTGTCAATTCACCAACTAAATCGAATCCAGTAAAAGAATATTATCAAAGTGAATTAGCCAATATTGAAGCTTCTATTGATGAATTAATCGAAGATGAAGAAGCAATTTCTAAAGCACTTAGATTTGCATTCTCAAGTTTAAAGGGTGAAAAATTAGAAGGAATTAATATTGAAGAAATCGAAGACATTCAAGCTAAAGCAGCAGACAAATATATTGATTTTAAGATTGTTGGTAATAATCGCAAAGTCAAAATTGGTGTTGATGTCATTCAGCAATCTGGTGGAAAGTATATAGGAGCAGCACTAAAAAGACTAATTGAATATGAAAAATTTGATATTACTCGCGGCTGTTTAGTTCGCTCTAAAAAGATTAATGCTGGAGCATCTATACCCAACAAATGTTTAAAACAACTTTTGCATCATCAAGGTGGTGAATGGGTAATGTTGCAAAGCCAAGATATTAAACCTCTTTTGGCTATTTGGTTTGTACAGCGTAACTGTAAAAGTTACGAGCTAACTGAAGAACAAATTTTTGATTTTATCAAACAGGAACAAATAGCAATTAGTAATCCTTTAGTTAGAGAAATACTCAGTGAACCATCGGGAGAACAACCAAGCGATTTAACTGATGATGATTTACCAATCAGCATTCCTCAAAGCTTTGATAGTAGTTCTGATAGTATCAACCTAAATCTACCTATCGTTGATTAAATATGAATTCGCTGCTTTCGATTTCAACAGCATTATGTTTACCTACTTCCGATATTGCAGCTTTAATTCAAGGACGAATTATTGCTGCTATTCCCAAGATGTTTATTCGTCCCGGACAAAAATTTGCGCTTTATCCGGTAAGTTCATTAGCTATAGAAGAAAAAGCTGTAATTCAAGCTTGGGCTAAATGCGAACTAAGCCAAATTATTGATGAAAGTCTATCTCTAGAAAGATTATCTCGGTTAACAATCTGGACGCAAGAAGAATTAAAAAAAATATTACATCAACAACAGAATATTTTTTTGAGTTACTTACGTGTTTATAAATTATCTCAGCCTTATGAAGTATCACTAAAAGTAGAATCAAATAAGTTAGGAAAATTTATCGGTTTACCTAATTATTTAACTGTTTCCGATACAAACCCAGTATTACCCGATAACATCTTCGCTACTCGCAAGCGTCAGTTAGAAAAACTCGAACCACCACAGCATCCAGAATTAGAAGAATTACTAGACGTTTTATCACCTTTAGCTATTAATAATCCAGCGGCGAAACAATTAGAAAAACATATTAATATTTTCTTAGGTTGGAGCAATCAACAAATAGTAAATAATATTGATTCAGAATTAGCTTGGACAAATAAAATTGCAGCATTAGGGAATCGTAGTAAAGAAGAAGATAGACAAAAAAATAATTATCAAGCAGGTACAGATTTTGAAAATATAGTTCGTCAAAGTTTAGAATTTTTAGGATTTACTGTTGATTATTTTCACAAAGGTGGTGCTGGTGGTGTAGATGTATTTTGTTCCCATCCTTACCCATTAGTTGGAGAATGTAAATCAGGAAAAAAGATTCCTAATGATACAGCAGTACAATTATTAAACTTAGGAACACTCCGCTTAAAAAGCCCAGAATTGCTTAAACAAGCAACTAAATTAATTATCGGTCCTGGTGAACCAACAACACAACTTAAAGACGCTGCAAATGTACATAATATGGCTATTATTAATCCTGAAACTTTAGAAAAACTCGTTAAATTACAAAGCAAATATGGTAATTCAATAGATTTATTCAAATTACAAAATTTTTTAAAATCTGGACAATCTGATACGGAAGTTGAAAAATATATAATTCAAATTGAAGAAGATATAAAATTGCGATCGCACTTAATAGAAATTGTTAAAAAGCATCATGAAAATACTGGAGATAAAAATATTGAAGTTGCGATTCTTTATGGTGCTTATGGCTATTCAAACCCTCCTCAACCATTAAACCGTCAAGAAATGCATGACATTCTTATCGAACTTTCTTCACCTTTAACGGGTTATTTGGGACGAATTAAAGGTACTGATTGGAACAGCGATAAATTCTATTTTCTCCGCGATTTAGCGATTGAGTAATAAAATATTTCTTAAGACTAAAATCCAAAATCGAGTTCAAATGATATTCAAAATTTTTAAGCCCTCGAATTTATTTGTAAAGTCAATCCAAAATCCAAAATCCAAAATCCAAAATCGCTTGACTAGCTTCTTCCGTGCTGAAGTTGATGCAATGACTGGATATATTCCAGGGGAACAGCCAAAACCCGGCAGTAAAATCATCAAACTTAATAGTAATGAAAATCCTTATCCTCCTTCTCCTAAAGTGAAAGAAGTCTTACACAACTTCGATTGGGAATGGTTACGACGATATCCTAATGCTTCTGCTACCGATTTTCGCAATGCTATTAGTGAAGTTTTGAATATTCCTGCTGATTGGATAATTGTTGGTAATGGTAGTGATGAAGTGTTGAATTTAATAATTCGCGCTTGTACGGATTCGGATAGAAAAGTTGTTTATCCCATGCCTACCTACATCCTTTACCGTAATTTGGTAGAAATGCAAGCAGCCCAAAAAGTAGAAATTGATTATCCACTAGATTATCAATTACCTATAGAAGAATTAGTAAAAATCGATGGTGCAGTAACAATTATCGCTACTCCTAATAGTCCATCTGGACATATTGTACCACTAGAAGATTTACGGGAATTAGCAACAAGATTATCTGGTATTTTGGTCATTGATGAGGCTTATGTAGATTTTGGTAATGGTGATGCTTTATCTCTAGTTAAAGAGTTTAATAATGTAATTTCTATTCGTACTTTATCGAAGGGATATTCACTTGCGGGGATAAGATTGGGTTTTGCAATTGCTAATCCTAATTTATTGCAGGGTTTGTATAAAGTTAAGGATAGTCACAATATTGATGCTATCGCTTGTGCTGTCGGTGCTGCTGCAATTCGCGACCAAGATTATAAGAATTATTGTGTGGAAAAGGTTAAAATATCACGGGATAAGTTATCAAATGATTTAAAAAAATTAGGTTTTAAGGTTTGGGATTCTCATACTAATTGTTTATTAGTTGAGCCTCCTCAAGGTAATGCTGAGTATTTGTATTTAAGGTTGAAGGAACAAGGTATTTGGATTAGATATTTTCCAGAGAAAGGGTTGGAAGATAAGTTAAGGATTACTGTTGGTACGGATGAGGAAAATCAAGTATTAGTTGAAGTTTTGGGTGAGTTGATTGAGGGTAATTAAATAATTAAATATCTATTTAACGCAGAGGAGCGCAAAGGTTTACGCGGAGTAACGCGGAGTTTTTATTCTAATTCAATCAACTGATAATTCTGCACTTCACCAATAATTTGATGGGGTTGCGATATTGTGGAAGCTTGTTGTTTGGGTATCCAAGCATAACCAGAAGTGGTAATTTGAGAAATTTCATCTACTCGTTTTCCATGCTTCGGAGTGTAGAAATTTATCAATACTCCTGTTTTACCATCAACATCAACGAAATTAATCGGATGATTTTGCAAAATTTGAGCAATTTCAGGTTGCTGTAAAAATGCTTGGAAGTCTGGGTTATAGTTGCTTAAAAATCCAAAATTACCAGTTACCGCTAAAGTCAACCAAGCGGAAATCAACCAAGCAGCTATCCAATAACGGGCTGAAATCAAATTTTTACCAAAGCGACAACGAGCAACCCAAAGTAAAGGTAAAATTAACCAGCTTAGCCCTAATACTAAACCAACGATTGCATAATTGCGGATTTCACCATCGCGATTGCTAATTACAAAAACTACTGTACTTGTTAATAAAAGTAGAATAGCCAGTGTAGCAAAGATATAGTTTATAGTTCGCAAAATACGATTTGATGATAAACTTATTGATGAAAACAAAGGTATATTTTGTATTTCTATTTGTATTTGTATTTTTTCTATTTCTTTATCCCAAATTTTTCCTAACCAATTCAATCCAACCGCAGCTAATAGAGCAATAAAAGGATATAAAGCAAGACTGTAATGAGATAAACGGGTTGAAAAAATACTCAATTCGATAAATAAAATCAGCGGGAACCCTATTAACAATAATAAATTTTTCTTTGTAGTGCGTTCGCGTAGCGTGCGCGAAATGTAAACATCTTGCTCGCTATTTTGATTATTAGATTGCCAAATTTTATAATTATAAGTATCAGTTTCTTCCGTAGATTTAAAATTATATTTAGATAAAAAATCCCTAATTAATAAACCTGCACCTAATAAACTATGAAATGACCAAGGAAAAGCTAAAATAGGAATATGCCAAAAATAATAAATCCAGTTATTATTTTCGCGTTCACTTGAACCTTGTTGAATAACAAAATTTATTAACTGTGTAAAACTATCATCGCCAAACCGTAAAGAACTAAGTTGAAGCCAAATTATAGTCGGTAGCAATCCTAAAAAAAATCCCAGATATACCATGGGATTTGCTAAATGATGATGACGGCGATGCTGTAATATTAAATAAGGCGACAAAGCTATTATTGGAGGAAAAATCATAAAGCTTCTTAATAAGAAACCTAAACCAAAACTAGAGCCAGCAATCAAACCCCAAATATAACGATATTTAAAATTTAATTCTGTTTTTAATAAAGAAAAAATTCCTAGAAGTATTAAAAATACCAGTGGTACATCTGGAGTTCCTAAACGAGAATATTGTAGCCAAAGAAACTCTACACTCAAAATAGCAGCGGCTAGCCAAGCAACTTTTTTAGTTAATAATATTTTGCCTATTTCATATACCATAAATACGCTCAAAATACCTAAAATCATATTTGGTAAACGAACGCTAATTTCATTAATACCAAACAAGCTGTAAGAAACGGCAAGTAACCAATAGAAACCCGGTGTTTTATGATGGGGATTTTTCCAAGGATTAATCCAGTCTCCCGAATCATACATTAATCGCGATCGCCAAGCATAAAGTCCCTCATCATGAGCCATCAAACTATGATTTCCTATACCTATTAACAATAGTGGAACTATCCAAACTAATAAACTTAAATAAGGACAAACAGTCCAAGTGAAAAAATTTAGTTTAATCAAAGAGAACTTTAGTTTAGATAACATTTGATTAGTAAATATTGCAAATAACGAACTTAACTAAATTAATTGTCAAATCTGTTTTTAAAATATATAAAGTGGTACACCAGGGAATTTTATAATGCTTCGACCAAATCAACGCATCAAGTTGGATGACACCGATGATAAGTTATTTTACGGGCTGCCTCGTTTTGTTACCCATGTAGATGAAGGATTTATTCAACAACTTACAGATTTATACCGTCAACGTCTTCAACCCAATACGCGGATTTTTGACATGATGAGTAGTTGGGTGTCTCATTTACCAGATGAAATGGAATTTAGTCATGTTGAAGGACACGGAATGAATGCTGAAGAATTATCACGTAACCCCCAATTTGACAATTACTTTATCCAAAATCTTAACGAAAATCCCAAATTACCCCTAAAAGACCAAGAATTTGATGCTGTTCTCAATTGTGTTTCCGTACAATATTTGCAATATCCGGAAGCAATATTTACCGAAATTCACCGCATCCTCAAACCCGGTGGTATAGCAATTATCAGCTTTTCTAACAGAATGTTTTATCAAAAAGCAATTCAAGCTTGGCGCGATAGTAGTGAAAGGGGTAGAGTTGAATTGGTTAAAAGTTATTTTCAATCGATTCCCGGATTTACTCCTCCAGAAGTAATCATAAATCAATCTTCAGCCCCAAATTTCCTCCAGTGGTTAGGTGCGGGAAGTGGCGACCCATTTTATGCTGTTATAGCTCATCGAAATTAACAGTTAAGAAAAAAGGTTAGAGGTTAGAGGTTAGAGGTTAAAGGTTAGAGGTCAAAGGTTAGAGGTTAAAGGTTAGAGGTCAAAGGTTAGAGGTTAGAGGTTAAAGGTTAAAGGGGGATTTGAATGCTTTTAACCTTATATTTTCCGTTTGGTTAAGAAGTTTAACTGTTGATTAACATACTCAAACGTTATCAAAAAGTAATTTTTGTTTATTCACGTATGAAGTATAAAGGATGAGTCGTAAAGTATCAGTTATAAAGTATAA
>JBHJOU010000281.1:0-3398 GCA_050329355.1 Rivularia sp. (in: cyanobacteria) | reverse complement strand
TAATGAAGTTTAGTAGCGGTTGCGGAAATTATTATTTCTACGATTACCACCAAAGGAATTTCTTTCCTCTCTGGGTCTAGCCTTATTGACTTTTAAGTCACGTCCCATCCATTCAGCACCATCAAGAGCTTCAATAGCTGCTGCTTCTTCATCTTCTGAACCCATTTCTACAAAACCAAAACCGCGCACGCGACCAGTTTCCCGGTCAGTAGGGATTTGAACACGTCTTACAGTGCCATATTCTGCAAAGACTGCATTCAAATTTTCCTCTGTAACGTCGTATGAAAGATTGCCTACGTAAATCGACATGGATCGTCTCCGAAATCATGAGTGTGTAGAGATTTACATTTCGGAGATAAGTCTGTGAATGCTAAAAACAAACGCTGTCTACCGAATTAATTCTCCTTGGTAAGTATAACATACAGGTCAAATAATAGGGGTGAGAAATATTCTTGCCACTTTAACTTGATCAAAGCAGATATCTAATAACCAACTTAATCTTTAATTAATGGGCAATGAACAGGGTAATTTCTGATGGTTTCTCGTTTAAATCGCCAAGTACTTATACTTTATACAACCTTGTAAATGTCCTCCCAACCAAGCCAAGTCTAATAACCATCTGACAAAACTTTCTCGATCGCGAACTTTCACCAAAAATTTTAAAGGAAGAATTGCCGCATCTTTGGACAAGTTTCGCCATTTAATTAATTTAGGCATTCCCATTTTTTGATGCTTTTGATGCAGCAAAATATCATAACAGCCTAATTTCCAACATCTACGGTACATACCTTTAACAGTCTTACGAAACCGAAAATGAATGACTGCATTTGCTGCGGACTCAAGTTTGATGCCGGTTTTTTGGATTCTCCAGCAGTAATCGATGTCTTGGAGTAACAGCATTGTTTGATCAAATCCACCGACTGAATTATGAACAAAACGTTTAACACCAAGATTATTACCTGCTGCATATGGAAAATACACGTAATTTTTGATGCCGTTAGCCTCTCTTAATCCACAACAGTTTACTACCCATGGTTGATTTAGTTTTAAATAATCGCTACAACCGGCTACAAAGTCATATTTGGATAGTGCTTCTATCATTGCTGCTACCCAGGAGCAAGTGACTTCATCATCAGCATCGCAAAATGCTAAATTGTCTGATAAAGCAACATTTGCGCCTACATTACGGGCATAAGCAGAACCTTTAATAGCTGATGCATCAACTATACGTAAGCTAGGTAGATTCTGCTGATATTGTTTGACAATCTCTAAAGTTTGATCTGTTGAACCATTATCAGCAATAATAATTTCCCAAGGTTCAGAGCATTGCTGTTGGATTAAAGCCTCTAATTGAGCCACAATCGTATCAGCTGCGTTAAGACATGGAATTATTACACTTAATTTCATGAAAAATATTTTTTTTGAGTACTTTAAAATTTACAATAAAAATTTGCTACGAACTTTTAATTAATGGTATTTTTTTTGTAAAGAAAAGATAATGAAATATAAATATCACAATAAGTTCTTTTACCTAAATAATTAAAATTAGTTATTAAAGTTAATTTTAAAGGTTATGGAACTCCTTATAAAAATACAAAAATACGGGGTATTATGAAAGAGAATCAAACTAGTTTAACCACATCTCCATCAAAGGATGCCCAAAGTGGCTCCCTAACGTCAGAACAGTATCGGAAAAAAATGCAGCGACGTAAAGAAGTGCAAGACCAAAGAATTGCTGACGCTTCACTGGAAAAAGGTTTAGTTATTGTCAACACTGGTAATGGGAAGGGAAAGACAACAGCATCTTTGGGAATGGTACTACGTTCCCTCGGACATGGTTACAAAGTAGCGATAATTCAGTTTATCAAAGGTGCTTGGGAACCTTCCGAAAAAAAAGCATTTAGTGCTTGGAAGGAAAACGGACAGTTAGTATTCCACGCCATGGGTGAGGGATTCACTTGGGAAACTCAAGATCGCGATCGCGATATTGAAAAAGCTCAAGCTGCTTGGGAAAAAGGATTAGAGTATATCCGCAATCCAGAATACAAGTTGGTTTTGTTGGATGAAATTAATATCGCGATCAAACTCGGTTACTTAAGAGTTGATGAGGTGTTACACGGATTATCACAAAAACCTGAAAGAAATCATGTCATACTTACGGGTAGAGGCGCACCTCAATCTTTGATCGAGAGAGCTGATTTAGTTACTGAAATGAATTTAATTAAGCATCCTTTCCGCGATCAAGCTGTAAAAGCACAGCCAGGAATCGAATATTAAAATTAGATAGTAGTTTTTGTTGGCTAGTCAACAACTATTAATTATTAACTATCTAATAACCCTTTGATATCCAAATCACTCAAAGTTTGCTTTACAGGCTTGCAAAATACCTCGGTCATCATCGCCAATGTTATCAAGCTGATAATAATCTTGTAATGTAACCGAATAGGCGTAGTTGTCTAAATTATCTTCGTTTGATTGGGGTAATCCATATCTTGAAGCTACTTGAGTTGGATTAACATCACCAGCATAACCTTTAACTGTCATTGCTATCTCTCCTGAACTATCTAAAGTTCCTTGGAAGCAATTAAACTCGGAAGCAGGCATATACATTGCCCCTACAACTTTACTGCTAATTTTTTCAAAAATGATATATCCTTTACCAAATTGTCCTGTTTGCCGTGAAGCTCCATAAAGAAATACACCATTATCGTGAGGAAAATTTGCTCTTGGTATCGCTCCTTTGATCGAGGCTTTATCTTCACTAATTTTTGCTTGAGTAGTAGATACGCCTTCTAATTCTTGTGCTAAATCTTCTGAAGTAGTATTTCGCTGTATCCAAGTATAAGTTTCTCCAGGAGATACTCTAGCCGCAGACGGCGACTCAGAAGACGAACTATCCAATACTCTTCGCAACCGCGCTTCTTTAGAAATTCCTTCCGAAGCAACTCCGGAACTCTTTTCCATCCAAGTAATTGTTGGTGCTTGTTTTTCTGTTGTTGCTTGCAGCCGATAAATTTGTTTTGATAAAACTGGTTGTGCGCGTTGACTTATTGCACCAATGGCTATCACTAAGCCCAATAGAGGAACTGCAAGAGGAGGTGAAATCAATTTGTTAATCTGTTTAAACACCCGATTTCTCCTATAAATAAATGGACGTTTATTTTTGACTTTTATTTTTGACTCTGTAAGAGGCTGTTTTATTTTCAACTAAGTATGTAAATGCGATCGCATTATTAAAAGCTTAATTTATATTGTCTGAAAAAAAAAACCGTAATTTGTTAAATTTTCTGTTTAATTTTTGAATGTTAACTTTATACTACTTAGATTACCACTACTATAAGTGTTCGTATTCATCCTAATGGTTGACTCGCAAGGCTGAATTGTAAAAATAAAGTATT
>JBHJOU010000500.1:0-3369 GCA_050329355.1 Rivularia sp. (in: cyanobacteria) | reverse complement strand
CCACCTGCTGCTAATGCGACTCCTAAATCTAATAGTGTAGGACTAGTACGTCCCCAAATTTCCGAACCGAAAGTTCTAATACCAACTAATTTAGTAATCACGATTGAAATCACAATTGTGAGTAATATACCTTTAAATAGGGTAAAACTCGAACGCTTTAAAAGTCGTTGATTTCCCGATACAATACTGTAAGCGATAGCAACTATCGGTCCCATCAAAGGAGCAATAATCATCGCACCAATTATTGTTGCTGCACTATTTGCTAATAACCCCAAGGTAGAGATAATTCCTGACATCGATAGCAAAGTATAGAAGCTTAATGAAGGTACAGCACCTCTCCACAACTTGCGATTAATACCGACAACAGACATTGGCTTTTCTGATAACCAATGCCAATCACCGCTATTACTGTTCCATATTTCGGTTAATTTCAGCTTACCCCAACTACCAAATTTTTTAAGTAGTAGTCGCATTTTAACCTCACTATTGGTGTAATCAGATAAAAAAGCTTTACAGTCACAATACAGCGATTTTTATTGTAACCAAAGTTAATAAATATTTAAGTTGGACTTGAGAAGGAATTAATTTTAAGTAAAAGGTGCATTAATCAGTCTTTGGATAGGGTTTTATTAAAAAAAACGGGAAGGATGACTGTTTCACAAGAATTCTTAGTAATTTCTTAAGTTAATTTATTGTTGGGTTATTTAATAATTGGTAAATAAATTCTTAATTCATTGGTAGAGAAAAAAATCTGTGATATCGTCTGCCGTTTCATATTTATACAAAGCCATTCTAACCAATTATTTATAGCCTTGATACGAAATCGGCTAAAATCACGTAATTATAAATACCAATAAACACAAGTAATAAATTAACCTGTTTTACTCAAAATTTTTTAAATAAACAAGTCAACTTGCTTGATAAAATCGAGGAATGTTTGATAATGTTTGTAAATTTTTAGCAGAAAACTTTTCCAGCGACTTTGCGACTTGGCTGTTGGGAGAATCCATCACCCTAACCGAACTTAGTCCTAAAGAACTTTCACTTGAACCGATTCGAGCCGATTCGATAATATTTTTACAGTCGGATGAAAAAATCCTGCATATAGAGTTCCAAACTCAACCAGATGCCAAAATTCCCTTCCGGATGATAGATTACCGAGTGCGAGGTTATCGCCGGTTTCCCCACAAGGAAATGCATCAAGTTGTAATTTATCTCAATCGCACAAATTCGGAACTAGTTTATCAAAACACATTTACGCTGACTCGTACCCGTCACGAATTTGAAATTATTCGATTATGGGAACAACCCTCCGAGGTTTTTCTAGCAAACCCCGGTTTACTACCATTTGCCGTATTGAGCAATACCCCAAACCCCGAAAACGTATTAAACCAAGTTGCTAAACAGATAAATGGGATTTCAGACAACCGCACTCAAAGTAACGTTGCTGCATCCACAGCAATTTTAGCTGGTTTAGTATTGAATAAAGAGTTAATTAAAAGAGTTTTGAGGGCAGATATTATGCGCGAATCACCAATTTATCAGGAAATTTTACAAGAAGGTAAAGCTGAAGGTAGAGCCGAAGGTAAAGCCGAAGTCGCTATCAATTTACTTAGCACTAATATGGCTTTAGAAGATATATCCAGAGTAACTGGTTTATCAATTGAAGAATTGCGGGTTTTGCAAAGAAAAAGAGGTGAACAATAACCGCTAATACTCATAAGGGACTTCCAAAAAATAATTTATCCAATTACCGTAGTGCGAGCCGGAAAGCTCGCACTACTCAATTTAAAATGGATGTTTTTTTAATTTGGAAGCCCCTTAATGAGATTTCAAGTATCCGGCGACTTATAGTCGCCAGGTAAAGTATTAAATTAGACTTTCAAAACATCCTCTTCAAGTCAAATTGTCACATCAATTTAATATTAGAAAAAGACTTTATAACAAAGGCTTTCAGGTCAGATATTATGAGTAAATTACCCATTTATCAAGAAATTTTGCCAAAATAAAGATAAAAAATTCGAGCCAATTTTTTATGTAAATGAAAGGTATATAGAGTGAGTTTTCTATAATCGACCTTTGCTGTTGAATAATCCATTTATAAACTAACTTGTGCGATTATTTTTATTATTATCCTTAGCTTTAGCTAAACTTTGTTGAATAGCATTCAGCAGAGTTTTTTTATCAAGCTGATATTCCTGAATATTAGGATTAACTTTAGCGCTACTAAGTCTCCTTACAGTTAAAGAATGATTCAAAAGAGCTAATTGACTGTCAAGAATCTTGGGATAATTCTGATACCAACCAGCAACAGCAGTTGATAGTTTTTCAACATCATCAGGTGTATTACTAATTAACTTCTCTAAATTGACAATATTTTCTTTAGAAAATAAGGCAGGTTTAGTTTTTAGCAAATCCATAAAAGCGTCTAAATTTTGTTCTGCAAATGTCATAATATAACTCCTAATTAGCAATAACAGTAAATCCGAGTATTTTTTCCCAATTCCAAACAAACTTCCACCATAAGGCGATAGTTCGTTGATGAAATCGCATCTAATTGATATTTTGATATTATCTCAGTATAATTCCTGATAATTTCGCAAAAATCTCAAAATCCTCCTCCGCGTCTCTACGGTTAATTAATTTTATTTACCAAAGGTAATCAAAACCGCAACAATAAAATAAACTACTAAAAAAAACAACTATGACATTCTGTGAAGAGTTTAAATTACTACTACGCGCTCGCTACTCTTTAATCTATATTCCCACCCATGAAGAAGAACGTTTAGAAGCAGTAATTCGAGAGCAAGCAGCCGAGAGCGGTAATCGTCAGGTATACACTTGGGATTTTGTAGATGGTTATCAAGGTAATCCCAACGATGCGGGTTTCGCAAGACGTAACCCCTTACAAGCTTTGGAATTTGTCGAAAAGCTACACCCAGGAGCGCCTACCATCTTGATTCTCCGAGATTTTTATCGATTTTTAGATGATGTCGCGATTTCCCGCAAACTCCGTAATTTAGCCCGTTTATTGAAATCCCAACCAAAAAATATCATCTTACTTTCACCCCGTGTTGCCATCCCCGATGATTTAACCGAAGTATTAACCGTTGTCGAATTCCCTTTACCCAGTGCCGCAGAAATCCAAACCGAAATTCAAAGACTCTTAACCGCTACTAATAACTCTTTGCCAAATCAAATTTTAAATGAATTAGTTCGTTCCGCTCAAGGGCTGAGTATGGAACGTATTCGCCGCGTTTTGTCAAGGGCGATCGCCCAAAATGGTGAATTACAATCTTCAGATGTAGAATTAGTCTTACAAGAAAAACGCCAAACTATCCGTCAAACTCAAATCCTTGATTTCATACC
>JBHJOU010000175.1:0-7452 GCA_050329355.1 Rivularia sp. (in: cyanobacteria) | reverse complement strand
AAAAAAATCCCATAGAAACATTAGCCGAAAATCTTAAAGGAGCTAATAAAGCCAAACAAATCGAAAAAACGCTGTTAGAAAAACTGATGACAGCACCTAGGAGATGAAGAAAGATATATAAAGTTAAATATACATTTACTTTGTCAGCTTTTTGTCAATTTTTCTTGATTTAAAAGGCTTTTTTCTCAACTGTCTTCAGTAATAAAACGGTAATAAATATGTATAAAAAATTGAAAGAGTATCAAAAAAAATCTTTTTTTAGAAGGGAACAGGGGATGAACAATTCCAACCCAAAGGAACTGTTAACGGTTCGCTCTTTTGATCGACTTTTGGGAATAATATCAATTTTATTGTTGATAACTCCGAATATTGCCTTTGCCCAACCAGCGACAACAGCTTTAACTTTGCGGGTAGTAGTCAATAGTAATCAAGATGGAGCTATACAGGCTGATGATATTCTGACATTACGCGAAGCAATTGCGATCGTCAACGGCAATCTATCTTTAGAACAATTAAGTCCGGTTGAAAAATCTTTAGTATCATCTACAGGTAATCAATCACGAATTGAATTTAACCTACCTCCCTCACAAACTAAAATTACTCTTGAAAGCGTTCTCCCGGCTTTAACAACTCCCGGATTAATCGTTGACGGTACTTCTCAACCAGGTTACGAAGCGAGTAAATCAGCAACCGCAGAAATTGAAATTCCCATTCCTGTGGTGGAAATCACTTCTGCTGCTAATAAAGAAGTATTTCGTGGTTTAACGGTAGCTGCGGATAATATCACTATTCAAGGGTTGAGCTTACACGGCTTCAGTTCTCAACATCGGGATACTGCTAGTTTACCTCCAGGGGATATTGTTATTTTGGGAATGGATCAGGGAGGACAAAGGGATGGGGAGATGGGGAGATGGGGAGATGGGGGGAATTATTCTTCGGAAGCTGCGAAAAATACAATTATTAAAAATAATTGGTTGGGTATTACTGCTGGGGAAGAGTTTCCGAATAAGACTTCTGCTTTCGGGGTTTCGGTGTTTAATGCAACCGATACAACTATTAACCGTAATCGTATTGCGAATCATGAAGGTAGCGGGATTATTACTGGGAAGTTAGCGAAAAATACTCAGATTACAGAAAATATCATTGTCGGTAATGGAATTGCGGGAATGCCCGATGCAATTAGATTAGAAGGTAATATAAATAATTCTCAAGTTACTTCTAATTTAATTTGTGCTAATGATGGTAGTGGTGTTTACTTGTTTAAGCCGGAAGGTTCCGTAAAAATACAGTCGAATAATATTAAATATAATGGTAGACGCTTGCGACGGGCTGGTGTTTATTTGATGGGTAATAATCATCAGGTAATTAAGAACCAAATTACTAATCAAACAGGTTCTGGAGTTGTAGTTACAGCTTATCCCCATAGCAAAAGAAACTTTATTAGAGATAATAGCTTTGCTAATATCGAAGGATTGAGTATCGACCTCAATACCAGACATAATGCAGGAGTACGCGACTTTCAACGAGGAGATGGTCCCAATCCACCCCGCGACTCTCGAAATCGTCGTTTAGATACAGCTAACGGAGCTATCAACGCACCAGAGTTTCTCAGTTCCGAATTTATTCTGATCAACGGTAAAGTAAACATCGATGGCAAAGCCGACCCTGGTAGCGAAATTGACATTTACCGAGTTGTGGCTAACAGCGAACAGCAAATAGATTTATACCCAAGTTATTCAGCATTAGGGGAAGTAATTGCTAAACTCAAAACCGATGACAAAGGTCGATTTCAAACTACTTTGACAAACCTGCAACCGGGGGAAATGATCAGCGCGATCGCCTTTGGCGCAGCAAAGCTGAACGCAACTCAATACGGTACCTCTGAACCAGCAGCTAATGCCGTGATTAAAGCCGTTGGTGATTCTGGAACAATCCAAAATCCAAAATCTAAAATCCAAAATTTTGCAGTTCCCACCTGTACAACCCGTCCAGTTGTAGAACCACCACCAGTAATACCCGAACCAACACCAATAACCGAACCAGAACCAATTCGTTTAAGCGTACCTAGAAACATTCACTTTGCATTAGATAAAGACTTTATTAGTTCCAAGAGTGGAGAAATTCTGGATAAAATTGCCGAAGTCATGGAGCAATACCCCACCATAGTCATCGAACTACAAGGACACACAGACTCCCGCGCTAGTGATACTTATAACCAAGACTTAGCCAAACGACGAGCCACAAATGCGAGAAATTACTTAATTAAAAAAGGTATCCCATCCGAAAGAATGACAATACGTTCATTTGGAGAAAGGAAATTAAGAACAGAGGAAAATGACCGGATTGATTACGCTCGTAACCGTCGTGTAGAGGTGATTTTCTTTGATGTTAGGGGAATAGATATCGAATTTGAGAACCAAGAAGGAGATTTACAGATAGAACAGTAATCATACCAAATTAATCTGTGATTCCGCAAAATCTAAAGACGCAATATATCCACAATGTAGAGACGCGATATATCGCGTCTCTACAATATACCGGACACAACCCGAAATCCCGAATTTAACAATACAAGCGAAAAATTCCCAATTATGACACAACCGAAATTTCAGGGTAAATACCGAATAGAATCAATCCGTTTACCAGATTACGATTACACTGCAAATGGTTGGTATTTCGTGACTATTTGTACCAAAAATTGTATTTATCATTTTGGTAATGGAGTTGTTTCAGGGAAAGTACAGTTAACACCGATTGGTGAAATTGCCCAACAATATTTTGCAGATATTCCCAAACATTCCAAACATACCTATGTAGATACATACGTAATTATGCCGAACCATGTTCACGGAATTGTGGTTATCAATAAACCCCACAATCTAGAGACGCGATATGTCCAAAATCTAGAGACGCGATATGTCCAAAATCTAGAGACGCGATATATCCAAAATCTAGAGACGCGATATATCGCGTCTCTACAACAATCAACCGACAAATCAAATAAATTCGGTCCTTTAAAACCCGGTTCATTACAGGCAATTCTTCATTCCTATAAATCTGCTGTAACCCGGTGGTGTGGCAAAAACGGCTATAAAGATTTTAAATGGCAAGAACGTTTTTATGAAAGTATTATTCGCGCTGATGATTCCATTGACAGAATTCGGCAATACATCATCAATAATCCTTCTAAATGGGAACAAGATAAAAATAACCCTCCAGATTTATGGATGTGACATGACAACCGAATCGAATTTATCTGTTACAACCCAAAAATCTAGAGACGCGATATGTCCAAAATCTAGAGACGCGATATGTCCACAATCTAGAGACGCGATATGTCCACAATCTAGAGACGCGATATATCGCGTCTCTACAATATGTCGAACACAACCGAAAATTGACAATAAGATAGTATTTTCACGTATTAATAATTATTCCAATTAGTAATTATACGGAAGTCAATAACTATAAATAAAAGTTTTAATACCAATGTAAAAGCAACTTTAAATCATCTTTATATTTACATCAGTAATCAGTAATATTTGGTACTCAAACAATGAAATTTTTATTTAAACATTTAAAGGAAATGCCCAAAAAAAAACCACCTAGCATCCACAAAAATTTTTCTAAATCTCTCAATTATATTGGCAGCATAAGTTTAATTTTATGGGCTGCAAGTTGCTTTTCTCTAAAAGCCTACGCAGAAGGTAGCCGCGATATGTATCCTAGCGGTAGTCAAGGAAATAGAGGTAGCATTCTATGGACAAATCAAACTTGGGGTGGAACTCAAAATTTTAATGAACGGACTTTATTAAGAGTATTTGCAAAAGAAGATGAATACATTCTGATGGGTTCTAGTGCTGTCAATGTGAATCAAGGTGATATCTTAGTTTATAACCCTGGAACAGTCACTGGAGATGCCTCTAAAGAAAGTCTTCCAATCAATGCAAATTTTAGCTGTAAAACTCAGGGAGACGGAAGAGGAAAAATTAACAGTCGTGCTGAAGAATTAGCAGGACCTCAGTCTGTTGATGGTAATGGTAACACAGGTGGCTACAAACCTTGTTTCTATAAAGCACCAACTACTGGTGTTTACTATATTGCTATGTACGGTCCTAGTGGTGGTAATAGCAGTGATAGTGCTAGTAGTGGAGCAAATAATCAAACAATTGACACACCTAACACTGGTACGAATCAAAGTACAGGTATTTCTGCTTGGGACGTAACAGTACGCAGTAGCGACCAATCGTCTACGACAGATTTGACAGGAAGGCTGTTTACCTTTCTAATTGCGATGAATATGGGTAACAATGGTAAGAAACTTAATTCCACCCTTTATCCGGTCACTGTAGATGGTTATCGCTACAAAGTGACTATGAGAGGATTAGACCCCTTTGGCTTCCGAATTTTTGGTAATCAGATAGGCAATTTAGATAGTGATGGCAAAACTCCGCTTTATCGTGACGTATTAGGTAGCAACGGCAATGTTGATAATCCTGAAGGTGGTACAAGTACGGCACCCCCACAATTTCCAATCTTTTTTAATCAACCTTCAAATGATGCTTTGAACGAAGTAACTCTCTACGATAGAGAAGGTAAAAATATCGGTAGTGGTATTCCTCTTGCACCTATTCCTCCAGAAGTGACGAATCCTAACTTTCAAGGTACAAGCTCAGGTAATACCAGTACAGTTAACACTGGTGGTACATTCACTTTCAACACTAATGTTCCGGCTAACTATCAAATTATTATTAGTCGTGATGGCATAAATTATGACCCAAGTAATCCCCAAAACCGAGTGTTACGTGGAAGTATACCCATATCAGGGCAACAAACAGTTACTTGGAATGGAAACGATAACAGCGCTCAGTCTTTTCCAGTAGGAACCTATTCTTACAAAATCCAAATTCAGTCAGGGGAATATCACTTTCCCATAAGCGATGCGGAAAATAACGTTTCTGGAGGACCGACTATTGAGCTATTAAATGCTACTAATCCATTAGGCAATTTTACGGCTTTCTTTGATGACCGGATGTACACCACAATTGGCGGTACACAGGTTAGAGGAACTAAAGCATACGACCCAAATGGGGTACTTTGTGGAGGAAATCCTCCCAATCCACCTTTTAGTGACCCCATTAATGGTGGTGACTCTACTAGTGCCACTTTCCGTAATTTTGGAACAAATACTGGCGGTAATACTAACAGCAAATGTACTGGTTCTTTTGGAGATACTAAAACTCTGGATACGTGGATTTACGTTCCGTCTGAGGCAAAACAAGAACAATTAAATATTATTGCACCTGGTTTTGATATCTCCGGTACTCTCTACGAAGACACAAATACTAATGGTGATTTCGATACAACTGAACCAAAATTACCGAAAGATATTACCGTCAAACTTCTCGATAGCGACAACAATATCATCACTACCACCAACACAGATAATAACGGTAACTACACTTTCACTGGTGTCAGCAACGGTGACTACAAAATCCAAGTTGATACCACTGATACAGATATTCCCACTGGTTACACCTTGGGAACACCCAATGATTTAGCTGTGACAGTTTCCGGTAGTCCAATTACAGATCAAAATTTTGGTTTTAGTATTCCCCCTAGCAATCCCATTGTCTTACTAATCAAACGTATCACCGCAATAAATCAAATTGCTTTGACAAATATTATCGACGGAGTAGACAACGGTAATCCAGAATCACCCAATTATGTTCCCGCTCCTAAAGATGCTGACGATAATCATCCCAACTGGATATCTAATTTTCTTCGGGGTGAAATCGCTGGTGTTAAAGTTCAACCCAATGACGAAATTGAATATACTATCTACTTCCTCTCTGCTGGTGACACCGAAGCCAAAAGCGTACTAGTTTGCGATCGCGTTCCCTCTAATGTCACTTTCATTCCTAACAGCTTTAATAATCAACCCCAAGCAACAGCAGGATTGCAAAATTCAGATCGAGGTATTTTGTGGTTTAAAAATGGTGATACACAATCTTTGACCAATGTCAAGGATGGTGACGCAGCGCAATACTTCCCTCCTGGTGTTGAACCTTCTACTGTTTACTTCGATCCTAATTTCCCGAGGAAAAAGGTAATTGACTGTGGTGGTTCAAATACTAATGGTGCTGTTGTGGTGAATTTGCAAAATTTACCTAACGCGACAGAACCCGGTACAACTGGTTCCTATGGGTTTATTCGTTTCCGAGGAAAGGTAAAGTAATCGGTACGTGATGTAGAGACGTAAAACTTTACGTCTCCCGACGTTACACAGACAACGAACCATTCAAAATTAATACAGTTATCCCCCACTAACAGGAGGAATCAAAACCACTTCATCCCCATCATGTAAAAGGGTATTTGGTTCAACAAAATTTAAATTTACACCAAAGCGCGTTACATCCCGCCATTTTTCTAGTTCGGGATGTTCTGCGATTAAATATTCTCTTACCTGTAATACCGAAGTATTTTCAGGAAATTCTAATGTTAATTCTGGTACGTTATAAGCTTCTTGATAAGCTGCGAATAATTTAACCATGATTTTGATCGAATTGGACATGGGCAATAGGTTAGAGGTTAGAGGTTAAAGGTTAAAGGTTAAAAATTTTGTAGTTTGACTTTCCATCTATAAGAATTATTATGATCGAAAGGGGGAAAGCATTTCATTCTTTAGATAGTATGTTATTCTTCTAACGTCTTCTAAGCTGATAAGAATTCCTTACACGGCTAAAAGAAAAGAATATGAGTGAAGATAAAGCAAAAAATCAAGCTGAAAAAAACAATCCCAAAGAAGAAGCACCGGAATTAAGTCCGGAATTACTGGACAAAATCAAGCATCCCCCATCAATCTACAGCACAATCCGTAACCAATCTCCCGAAGAACTCAAAAATAACCCCGCAGTATCACCAGAAATGCTTGATGATTAAGGTTAAAGTTCAAAGGTTAAAGGTCAAAGGTAATTAATAACTCCTAACTCCTAACTCTCCCATGCTCCCTCTCATCTACTCCGACGAATTTCTCGAACATTTAACAGGAAGAGGACATCCCGAAAAACCAGAACGTTTAAAAGCTATTACTTCGGCTTTGAAGGAGGCTGCTTTTTCCGAGCAAATTGAATGGCGATCGCCAACTTCTGTAAAGGAAAATTCGCCGGTTCCTTTGATTGAGGAAATCCATTCACCGCAATATATCCGTAAAATTAAGGAGATTGCTACCGATGGTGGTGGTTTTTTAGATACGGATACATATGTATCTCCCCGCAGTTATGATGTGGCTTTATTAGCGGTAAATGCTTGGCTGGATGGAGTAGATGTTGTCGTTGAAACTGGTAAACCTGCGTTTGTATTAGCACGTCCTCCGGGACATCATGCGGAAAGGGATTATGGAATGGGATTCTGTTTGTTTTCTAATGCGGCGATTTCTGCTTTCCAAGCTTT
>JBHJOU010000296.1:0-2566 GCA_050329355.1 Rivularia sp. (in: cyanobacteria) | reverse complement strand
TAAGAACCAGCCCAAACAATTTGCCACAACTGAGGTGAACTGACAAACAGTGAACGTCCAAAACTTGTAAGTTCAACTCGATATTTAATTGGTTTGGGTTTAGACAAAGCAAAATTAGTTTGGGTTATTGTTACCATTGCTCGATCCGGTTGTGGATAAGACACTTCTACTTGACGAGTTAATTGTTTCGAGTAATTTGGATCAAAAGCGTTAACTGCAAGAGTCGCTGGATCTGTACCTTTGAGTACGGATTTTAAACGAGTTAATGGTATTGACTTATATTTCGCTCTGTAAGGATTTGTGACAATATTTTGAGTTGAAATTTCTTTTGCTCTAATTTGCTGTTGCTCTTCGGTAGTAGAAACTTCACTAAAATGCCATCGTTTAATTATGTAAACTCCAGCAACAACAGCACTCGCAAACAGCGAGAGCGTTAATACCAGGAAAATTTTGAACTTTGCCGACATAAATTTAAAGGGAATCTTAAACGGTTTGTTTTTATTTATCCATCTTGAATTTTAAATCGAGACATGAATTATAACTTCATACCTTCAGTGGAATTTCCGCAAGATTTGTCCAAAAATTTGTCGGCAAAGAATTAAGTAATATTATGTAGGGAATAGGGAAGAGCGAAGAGGGAGGAGGGAATAATAATTAATCGTCCGGACTTGATATAATTTCTTCTACTTAAAATTTCTTCATAAGAACGACATAAAACTTATGAACTCAGTACGCAAAAATACAGATTAGCTGATAAATGTGGTTTTAAGATAATTTGTTGCGATCGCCATCGCGATACAATGCAATCTGTCAAAAACTATTAAAGTCCCTAAATTACAAATTCAATTCACCATATTCCTTATGAGTATTCACGAAATATTTATGCCAGCGCTGAGTTCCACGATGACTGAAGGTAAAATAGTATCCTGGGAAAAAGCAGCCGGTGACAAGGTTGAAAAGGGCGAAACGGTGGTAATCGTTGAATCGGATAAAGCTGATATGGATGTGGAATCCTTTTACGAAGGATACATGGCTCATATTTTAGTAGAAGCTGGAGGAAGCGCTCCGGTAGGTTCTGCGATCGCTTTCCTCGCAGAAACCGAAGCCGAAATTGAAACAGCAGTAGCTCAAGCTAAATCTCAAGGTGCAGCACCAGCAAAAGTCGAAGTTGCGGCTACAGCCCCTGGACAAACAGCAGTCCAACCGGCGACTGTAGAGGCTGGAGCAAACGGTACGGCTCAAAATGGTTCCAGCCCCCGCAGCGGTAGAACAATTGCTTCTCCCCGCGCTCGTAAGTTAGCAAAAGAATTCAAAATTGATTTAAGCGGAATTTCTGGTAGCGGTCCTCACGGTCGTATTATTGCTGAAGACGTGGAAAACGCTGCTGGTAAGTCTACACCTCAACCAGTAGTTGCACCCGCCCCCAGCGCTCCCAAAGTCACCCCTGCGGCGACACCTGCACCAATGCCGGTAGCGGCAACACCAGGACAAACAGTACCTTTGACTACTTTGCAAAATGCTGTAGTGCGGACTATGCTCCATAGCTTATCCGTACCTACCTTCCATGTAGGTTACACAATTGCCAGCGATGAATTAAATAAACTTTACAAACAAATCAAATCTAAAGGTGTGACAATGACAGCGCTGCTAGCTAAAGCTGTAGCGATGACATTACAAAAACACCCATTACTGAATACCAACTATTCCGAACAGGGAATGGTACATCCTGCCAACATTAACATTGCCGTAGCGGTAGCAATGGATGACGGAGGATTAATTACACCCGTATTGCAAAATGCTGATCAACAAGATATTTACAGTTTATCGCGTAACTGGAAATCCTTAGTAGAACGCGCTCGCACAAAACAGTTACAGCCCCAAGAATACAGTAGTGGCACATTTACCATATCCAACTTGGGTATGTTTGGCGTAGATACATTCGATGCGATTTTACCACCCGGACAAGGTTCAATATTGGCGATCGCCGCATCTCGTCCGACCGTTGTCGCTACTGCCGACGGTATGATGGGTATACGTCAGCAAATGAAAGTAAACATTACTTGTGACCATAGAGTTATTTACGGCGCTCATGCAGCAGCATTCTTACAAGATTTAGCCAAGTTGATTGAAACTAATTCTCAATCTTTGACAATGTAGTAGATAATAATTATGCAATAGTAATCTTTTAAACTTGGGGTTTTAACTCCAAGTTTTTTATTGGGAATTGGGAATTGGTAATGGGTAATTGGTAATTGGTAATGGGTAATTGTCAACTGTCAACTGAGAAATTAAATCCGTGTAATCAGTGTAATCCTTCTTAATCTGTGGTCAGGAATGGGTAGTTTCAAAGTTGTAGGATACATTAAAGCAAACAAGGGAAAATTATGTCTTTTAAATACAAAATACTATCAATTGATGGTGGCGGTATTCGCGGTATTATTCCGTCAATCATACTCAAAGAAATTGAACAACGGACGCAAAAACGGATTTGGCAATTGTTTGATTTAATCGCTGGAACTTCAACTGGAGGTTTCTTGGCAATGATTTTAACTATGCCAAATCCTGA
>JBHJOU010000449.1:0-6031 GCA_050329355.1 Rivularia sp. (in: cyanobacteria) | reverse complement strand
CGCCGTTTGCACCCAAAAGTTTGATCATTTCAAAGGATGCTACGGGGCCTCTGGCAATATACTGAGTTCTACCTTCCAAGGTTTCTATTGATAAAGGCGCGGCTAAGGTTTGCGGTACTCCTTGGGCTAATAAGACGATGGCTCCAATTATGCAAATTGGTAGCAATATGCGGGTGATTCCCCGAATTAAATCCGCATAATAATTTCCCAAAGGCTTACCAGTCAAACCGCGTAGAAAAGCAATACCTACCGCTAAACCTGTGGCTGCTGAAACAAACATTAAAAAATTTACAGCCGCGACGCTGCTAAAATAACTTAAGGTTTTTTCTGCCAAGTAATGCTGCTGTCCAGTGTTAGTTAAAAACGAGATTGTAGTATGTAGTCTTAAATCCCACCTCATTGCCCCAAAAGCATTTGGGTTCCACGGCAGATACTTTTGCAAACTAATCAATAAATATACTAAAATCCCCATAAATAAGTTGCTTTGCAGCAATGCATAAGCATATTGTCTTCCTCTCATGTTTTCTTGAGGATTTACACCCGCTAGCTGATAAATAACTTGTTCTAATGGGTTCATTACTCGATCAAGCAATGAAGATTCACCCATGAATACCCTAGCTATATATTTTCCCAATATTGGCGTAATAATTATCGCAACAGCAAGGGTTAACCCTATCTGTAACAAACCTTGTCCCATGTCTAAAAGCGCCCGTTTACAGTTTGATAATTTGATAATTTGATAATTTTAACTAAGAATTTGTCTATTAATAGGGATATAAGTTAGGTTTCTTGTAATATAAATTACAACTCCCACCAGAAAATATCTTATTTTAGTTAATTCTGCAATCTTTTGGCAGCCAAATTGCTTTGTTTATTTATCGCTAATAAATATTGACATATTTCTGGCATTATGAACTGACGTTTCGATCTAGAGATTATTTTTTAACAATAATTTAATTGTCCGATTACTGGCATCAAATTATTCCTTTTTCACCTTCAATACCTGTTTGTATGGATACTTGTTTTAATAACATACACCGATATAACAGATATTTTTGGAGACTAATGTATAATATAAGACCATTAATATTTTTTTTAAGAAAGAATAAGAAATCAGATGAAAGTGATTTTATCGGCTTTTCGTTGGAATATGTTGTAAAGATTAAATTGGGAAATACTATACAATCAATGTTAACAAATATCAAGGGAAGTTTAGGTTTTAGCGATTTATCGGAGAATTGTCGAAGATTATGGAGGTAGCATGGACGCTCAAAGCACTATTGATCAAGTTGGTTATGTAGCGCGATCGCAACGAGCTTGCACTACGCCATCGCAATCTCACGATATAAGATGGGAATAAAATTTATAACTATGTCTTTTGATAGTTGTAATCAAATATAACCATACAAAAAATCATCCTATCTCTCACGTCTTCAGATGTTTGATTAATATTTCTGACTGTTTAGCTAGACAACACGGCTTTTTGAAACTCATGCTAGTTTTATTCATAAAAAAGTTGCTCTGCTTCTCACAAATATCAAGCTGATATGATATTAGGACGTTTCATAATATTGCAACTAATGGATTATATCGCAATCTTAAATCATATATGAGAATTCAGATCCCCGACTTCTTCAAGAAGTCGGGGATCTGAACACCGTGATTTATCACAAATCAAATAAGATTGCTATATAACAACTTGTTACCAAAAAGATTTCATTGATTTAAAACAACTTCATTTTGTTTGATAAAATTAATAGCAATTTCGAGTAAAATTAGTCAAGTTAAATAATACCTAACCTAAAATATACGTTTAAATTTATATAATGTGTAAGTGTGATTCAAATAAAAAATATATACTGAAACTCTATGTAACAGGAGACACTCCCAGGTCGAATCAAGCAATCTCTAATTTGGACGAATTATGTCAAGCTCATTTAGAAAATCAATTTAAGATGATTATTATTGACGTATTAAAACAACCAGATATCGCGGAAAAAGAAAAAATTATCGTGACACCTACTTTAGTTAAAGAATCTCCTTTACCACAAATGAGAATTATTGGGGATTTATCCGATGTAGAAACAGTTTTAATGGGTCTGGGCATTGGCAGCAAGAAACATGATATATTTAACGAGTAGTTATTTCAAAAATAGTTAAAAAATAGTTAAAAAAATATCAAAAACTCTTTGACAATTATTTGATTAATAATTACTAAATATGTGAAAATGCCTCAAGATAATGTTGAATCTATCGAGAAGCTAGCAACAGGAATTCCAGGATTTGATTTAGTGTCTGAAGGTGGATTACCAGTAGGACGCACAACGTTAGTAGTTGGTAGTGCGGGCAGCGGTAAAACTATATTTTCCTGTCAATTTTTAGTAGAAGGAATTAAGCGGGGAGAAACAGGGATTTTTGTTGCTTTTGAAGAATCTCCCCAAAATATTCGCAAAAATATGCGCGGTTTTGGTTGGGATATTAGTAAATGGGAAGAAGAAGGTAAATGGCTTTTTGTTGATGGTTCTCCCGAAGCCGGGAAGAATCCTTATATTAGTGGAGATTATGATTTTAGTCCGTTGTTGGCTAGAATTCAATATGCGATTAATAAAATTAAAGCTACTAGAGTTTCCATGGATTCTTTGGGAGCAATTTTCAGTTATTTACCTAATAAAGCTCAAGTTCGTGATGATTTATTTATCATCGCTTCAGCATTACGCGATATTAATAGTACCGTGATTTTGACATCGGAACGCAATCAAGAATACGGTAAAATCAGCACTCACGGAGTAGAAGAATATGTCGCTGACAACGTGATTATTTTGCGTAACGTATTAGTAGAAGAAAAACGTCGTCGGACTTTAGAAATTCTTAAATATCGTGGTAGTTCCCATCAGCAAGGAGAATTTCCCTTTACAATTCTTCCTGAACAAGGGTTTGTGACTATCCCCCTTTCCGCGATGAATCTAGAAGATAGAAATTCATCTACTATCCGTATTTCTAGTGGTAACTCTGAACTTGACAAGATGTGTGGTAGTGGTTTTTACCGCGATTCAATTATTTTAGTATCAGGAGCCACTGGTACTGGGAAAAGTTTGCTTGCGACGCATTTTACCGCAGCAGGAATTAAAAATTGTGAACGCTGTATTTATTTTTCATTTGAAGAAAATCGTCATCAATTGATTAGAAATGCTCTGGGTTGTGGGATAAACTTGGAGCAAGCAGAGAAACAAGAAAAACTGAAAATTATATTTCGCTATCCAGAATCAACGCGATTAGAAAATCATCTCATAAAAATTCAAGAAATAATCCAGGAATTTCAACCACAGCGAGTCGTAATTGATAGTTTGACAGCTTTAGAAAAAGTTGCCACCCTCAACGGGTTTCGAGAATTTATTGCTAGTTTAAATGCGACAATTAGAGGAAAAGGAATCACAGGGCTTTATACTGTAACAACTCCGACTTTATTCGATAGTACTTCTGCTACAGAATCTTATGTTTCTACAAGTACTGATTCAATAATTTTATTGCGATATGTAGAAGTTTGCGGCGAGGTGAGAAGAGGGTTAGCAGTAATAAAAATGCGGGGTTCAAGTCACGACAATCGGATTCGTGAATTTAGAATTGACAATCAAGGAATCCGCATTAGTAGAAGTTTCCGTAACTTTACAGGGATTTTATCGGGGAATCCAATTTATGTAGATCAAGATCAAATGAACCGTCTCAACGAATTATTTCAAGACGAAGCAGAATAGAAATCACAGTAAAATAAATATCATTTTCGATAATTTTCAAATTTAATCGCTCTTTAGGTAGACACAATCAAATAAATATTGTGATAAAAAATTAAATGATGTGAGTTGAAATTTTCGGCAACAATATACATATCTATTAAAATTTAATGGTAGCACCTATGGCAATTCGACTAAACATACTGTTGCTATTTGATTCTGCCGATTCTTGTGAAGAAATATTATCGTTATTACGTGAAGCCGAATTTAATCCTGTAGCACGGCAAATAGTCAATGAAGCCGATTATATCAATTATTTAAATTCAGATGTAGAAATTATCTTAGCTGATTATCAACACCCAAATTTAAATATATTAATCGCTCAACAAATTCTCCAACAAAAAGAAATATATGTGCCGTTTATAGTTGTGAATGGGAAAAATAATGCATCTGATGCAGTAGCTTGTATGAAAGCAGGAGCAAACGACTATTTGAGCGAAAATGAATTACATCGGCTGCCATTAATAGTAAAGCAAGTGCTAAAAACTCAATCTCCACACCCTGAGTTTCATGAAGTGAAAGAATGTAATATCTATTCAACGGAGTTACAGCAAAGGTTATTCTCTCAATCAATAGAATTAAAACGACAACGGCAGCAAAGTCAAGTTGAAAGTTTTCGTCGAGAAGAAATAGAAGCTGCATTCAAAAAAAGTCAGAAGCAGTTACAAATGCTAATTGCTAAAAATCCCGACGGAATGGTGGTGATAGATGAGAAAGGAATAGTCCGATTTATCAATCCCGCAGCTTTGAAACTATTTAATCGTAAAGAAGAAGAACTTTTAGGAGAAATATTTGGTTTTCCCGTAGCTGGTGAAGATAAAACAGAAGTAGACATTTCTACCGGAATGGGAAAACAATTAATAGCGCAAATGCGGGTAGTTAAAATAGATTGGTTGGAGAAATCCGCTAATTTAGTGACATTGAGAGATATTACCCAACGTAAACAAGCCGAATTAGAAAGAGTAGAATTACTCGCAAAAGCCGAAGCCGCAAACCGAATCAAAGACGAATTTTTAGCCGTACTTTCCCACGAATTACGAACCCCACTCAACCCGATTTTGGGATGGACTCAACTTTTACGCTCCAACAAACTTCCTCCTCATAGAATTGATCAAGCATTAGAAACAATCGAGCGTAATGCTGCTTTACAAGCAGAAATGATCAAAGACTTGCTTGATGTTTCGCGGATATTACGCGGTAAATTACAGCTTAATCCAGTTAACGTTGACTTAGTAAAGATTATTAATGCTGCGATTGAAACCGTGCGTTTAGCTGCGGAGACAAAATCGATTCACATAATTACCAACTTAGTTCCAGAAACCGCTTTTATTAAAGGTGAACCCAACCGTTTACAGCAAATCTTTTGGAATTTACTTGCCAACGCAGTTAAATTTACTTCATCAGGAGGAACAGTAAACGTAGAATTAACCCAAAATAACAAACAAGCTAAAATTCAAGTCAGCGATACAGGTAAAGGAATCAGTTCCGATTTTTTACCTTATGTATTTGATTACTTTCGTCAAGAAAACAGTTCTAGTACTAGAAATGCTGGAGGATTGGGATTAGGATTAGCCATAGTCAGGCATTTAGTAGAACTTCACGGTGGTCAGATTCAAGTAGAAAGTCCGGGTATTGGCAAAGGTAGCACATTTACTGTCGAAATACCTTTAACATTTCCCACACAAATCGAAACTCAAACCAACAAGAATAAAAATAACAAAAGTATAAAATTAAATTTTCACGGTAAAAAAATTTTGTTAGTAGACGACGAGCCAGACAATTTAGAATTTTTGAAATTTGTCCTCGAAACCTACGGAGCATCAGTGCAAACAGCCACCTCAGCACCAGAAGCATTTAAATTATTTTTACAAAATAAGCCAGATTTACTTATCAGTGATATTGCCATGCCAGAGGTAAACGGACATACACTGATGCGTCAAATTCGGGCGCTAAGCCTTGAAAAAGGGGCAAGAATACCCGCGATCGCCCTAACCGCTTATGCTGGAGAAACAAATCAACAAGAATCATTACAAGCCGGTTTTAACCTACATCTTGCAAAGCCTATTCAAGTAGATAAGTTAGCTCAGATAGTTGCTGAGTTAGTTGATAGTTGATATAGCAAATTTCAGTTGAGTTCAATACAGTAAAACCTCACCCCCTTCCCCTCTCCTTGTTAAGGAGAGGGGTGCCCGGAGGGTGGGGTGAGGTAAAATTTGTATTGCACCCAAGTGAAAACCGCTATA
>JBHJOU010000510.1:0-4033 GCA_050329355.1 Rivularia sp. (in: cyanobacteria) | reverse complement strand
TCTTTTGGTTTTCTAAATTGCCATTGTCCGGCAATTAAAGCTTGTAAATCCAAGTACCAAAATAGTTCTTCAAGGGGAATATCTTCTCCCTGTAATAATTTGGTTCCCCAAAATGGTGGGGTGGGACGTTCTGTGTCTATTTCGACTGCTTCAGAACGTTTGGTATCGATGATTTTTGGTTGCTCTGCTGTGTTTTCTTCAGGAGATTTTTCTTTTTCTACAGATTTGTGTCCATTTTGATAGTTTTCTGCGGCAAATTCACCTAAGAAACCTTTAAAATCATCCCAATTATTACCAGATTTAGCTGGCATTAATTTGTCCATGAAATTCAAATCTGAAAATGCATCTTTACCGTAAATGACTTTACCTTGATAGGTGTTTTGGCAGTCTTCGTAAACGAATTTAGGAGTTAAAGCCGCACCACCTAAAATCACGGGAACGGTAATTCCTTTTTCGTTAAATGTTTCCAGGTTATCTTTCATGAATGCCGTGGATTTTACCAATAAACCACTCATGGCAATACAATCGGGTTTATGTTCTTCGTAGGCTTTAATGATGTTTTCTACTGGTTGTTTAATACCCAGATTAATTACCCGATAGCCGTTATTAGATAAGATAATATCCACCAGGTTTTTACCAATGTCATGAACATCTCCTTTGACGGTGGCAATTACAAAGGTTCCTTTGGCATTATCTTGCCCTGTTTCGGATTTTTCCATGTGCGGTTCTAAAAACGCTACCGCTGCTTTCATGGTTTCTGCTGACTGCAATACGAAAGGTAGCTGCATTTGTCCGGAACCAAATAATTCACCGACTACTTTCATCCCATCCAATAAGTAAATATTGACGATATCCAAAGGTGGATATTTCTGCATTGCTTCTTTTAAAGCATCTTCTAAACCAATTCTTTCACCGTCAATTACGTGTTGTTTAAGACGTTCTTCAATTGGTAAACTAACGTCAACCCCTTTATCACGTTTAGCGCTAACCCCTTCAAACATGGTGGTTAACTCACCCAAGGGGTCATAAACGCAGATATCGCCGTCAAATTTGCGATTATCGTAGATTAAGTCATGACAAACTTTTTGGTGTTCTGGTTCAATTTTAGCAAGCGGTAAAATCTTGCTAGCGCTGACAATAGCTGCATCCATTCCCACTTGCGTCGCTTCGTGGAGGAACATCGAGTTTAAAACTATCCGCGCTGCGGGATTTAAACCGAAGGATATATTAGAAACACCTAATACAACATGACATCCCGGTAATTCTTGACGAATCCGACTAATAGATTCAATTGTGGCTTTACCGTTGGCTCTATCTTCTTCAATGCCGGTGGAAATCGGTAGCGCTAGAGTATCGAAGAAAATTTCGTGAGCGGGAATTCCATATTCTACAGCTTGACGATAAGCACGTTGAGCGATCGCAAATTTTTTGTCTGCTGTTCGTGCCATACCATCTTCGTCGATGGTACCAATTACCACACCAGCACCATAAGTTTTAGCCAATTCCAACACTTTTAAAAACCGTTCTTCACCGTCTTCATAGTTAGTAGAATTAAGTAAACACTTACCACCAGCAACTTTTAACCCTGCCTCCATTTTTTCCCATTCAGTAGAGTCAAGTACCAAGGGCAAAGTAATATTATTGACCAAGCGCGAGACTAATTCGTGCATATCACGTACACCGTCGCGCCCGACATAATCAACGTTAACATCAAGCACGTGTGCGCCTTCTTTTACTTGCGATCGCGCTAATGAAACCAGTCCATCCCAGTCTTCATCATTTAACATGGTACGGCATTTTTTAGAACCGCTAGCGTTGAGCCGTTCGCCGATAATCAAGAAAGAGTTATCTTGGTCATATGGTTGAGTACCGTAAATCGAAGCCGCAGCCGGTTCAGTTTTTGGATTCCTGACTTTCGGCGTTAAATCCTGGGCAATTTCTGCTAAAGCTTGAATATGTTCTGGACGTGTCCCACAGCAACCCCCAATCGCTTGGACACCTAAGTCTTCGATGAAATGCATCAAATGCATTTTTAATTCTACCGGCGTTAGTTTATAATACGCTTGTCCGCCGACGTTTTCTGGTAAACCCGCATTGGGAATACAAGAAACAATAAATGGTGAATGCTCCGACAAGTATTTGATATGCGGCTTCATCAAATCCGGACCTGTAGCGCAATTTAACCCTAAAATATCGATCTTATAGGGTTCTAAAATTGTCACCACGGCAGCGATTTCTGTACCCACGAGCATGGTACCCATAGTTTCCATTGTCACAGAAACCATCAATCCTCGCCTTTCCCCTTTCTTGGCAAAAACTTCTTCAATTGCATTTAGCGCTGCTTTAATTTGCAACACATCCTGACAAGTTTCTACCAAAAATAAATCAACTCCACCATCAAACAATGCTTCTGCTTGTTCAAAATAAGAGTTTTTCAAAGTATCGAAATCAATATGTCCCAAAGTTGGTAATTTTGTACCAGGACCCATAGAACCAGCGACAAACCGGGGTTTTTCGGGTGTAGAAAATTCCGCAGCAACTTTTTTTGCTAATTCCGCAGCAGTTTTATTGAGGTAATAAGTTTGATCTGCTAAATCATACTCAGCGAGTACAATTGAGGTACCGCCGAAAGTATCAGTTTCAATGACATCCGCACCAGCAGCCAAGAAAGCACGGTGAACCGTTGCTACAGCCTCTGGTTTGGTGTGAACGAGATATTCGTTACAACCTTCGTATTCCGCACCACCAAAGTCCTCAGCGGTGAGATTTTGTACCTGTAAATTGGTTCCCATTGCACCGTCAAAAACTAAGACGGGTCGTTTGGGACTGTTCAAGTGTTCCAAAAATGCATTAGCCATAAAATTCTAAAACTTCTAGAAAAATTTAGGTTAGCCTTAATTTATTATTTTCTCGAATTTTCAGACTTTAGGAACAATTAAATTACATTTTCATTACATTTAAGATGATACAAGATTACGTCGATCAAAATGAAGGTTTTATCCGTTCAAGTACTGAGGAAGTAAGAGGTAATTTGCTCGAAGCCCTTAAAACAGTGGTTTTGGGGGGAAAGCGTATCGTTTTACAACAAGCTGGGGAAGAAATCGCAGCCATAATCCCCATTAAAGAATTTCATCGTCTGGAATATTTGGAACACGAACTCATACCCCGGATTTGGCAACCTGATGAGGAGGAATATTATGAAGATGATGGGGGAATACATTGTGTTCTAGTTGATGAAATGGAAGCTGAGTTTGATGAGATTATGACTGAGGTGACGTTATACCATGAATTGTTTGGTTTGCTACCACCACAGGATTTATCGGGAAAAGAATTTGATGTTTTTGTACCTGTAGCAATTGTCATGAATATTAAGAAGTTTTGGGTGTCGGAGTATTTGGTTTACGAAAAGGATAGGTTAAAGATGTGTAGTTAAAAAATAATTAATCAGAAATTGTTTCGTAATCTCGGAATAATTTAAAAACCATTATTATTCGTCTATATCATTAGATTTAAATATTCGTAGTTCTTGTTCAGCAATGCTTTGAGTGATAAATTGCAAGTACGAATCTTTTAAAAGTAATGAAAACAAAAGCGTACACAGCGCTGAGGGAAGAGTATTGAAAAATAGTTTTTTATCAAAGAGAAATACTAAAAATTAAATTAATTGAATTTGATTGAATTTAATTTAATTTAATTTGAATTTGATTGAATTGAATTTAATTTAACTTGATTTAATTTAACTTGGTTAAATTTATTTGGGTAATTTCATCTGCGGGGAATAAGGTTTCAATTCGCAATTCCTGTAATGTAATGTCGTGGGGTGTACCCAGAGTTGCTATTGCGGAAAAGAAATTTAGATTTAATCCGTCTTTGAGAAAGTTTACGGTTAATAATGGTAGTTCCCAGGTGTGTGTGTTGGAAAGTTTCCACAACTGTGGAACATCTGGATAAGTTTGTAATTCTTGATAAAGTTTGACTGGTTGTTCGTTATAGCCGTTTGTGAGTGCTTCTCGATAAACTCTTTTGATTAAAT
>JBHJOU010000180.1:0-2669 GCA_050329355.1 Rivularia sp. (in: cyanobacteria) | reverse complement strand
ATCTCTAATTATTAATAACTGTAAAGTAACCAAACAATATATTTACCTCAAAAAGGTAAAATTTAAGATTTTTGACCATAACCATGCCTAGTATATCGCTCTGTGGCTTGGTATTCTCTGAGTTCAACAAGAGTTTCTAGTTATCTTATCGATAACTGAATTAAAGGTGGAAAAGGAAATGAGGAAGCTTACCATCGTTCTTGATGCTGTTGATACAAAAACATAGTTCCTCCGCTTCCTTTTAATCCCTTTCAGTTATGTGTACATATTCAACTTGATGATGCCCTTTGTAAACCTGACCAGGACGGAAAATGCGATTTTCTGCAATCTGTTCTTTCCAATGCGCTAACCAACCAGCAACACGAGCCATCGCAAATACTGGTGTAAAAAAGTCTGTAGAAATGCCTAATTTTCTGTACACTAAACCCGAATAAAAGTCAACATTAGGATAAATTCCTTTGTGACCTAATTTTTCTTCTACTACTCGTTCCATTTCTTGGGCAATGTCATAGTATTTGTCATACCCAAATTTGGCAAATAGTTCTTCTGCTAAGTTTTGTAAAATCTGAGCGCGTGGGTCTTTGACCTTATAGACACGATGACCAAAACCCATTATTTTAGTTTTGCGCTGAATACAATCTAAAACGTAAGGGCGGACGTTTTCTATAGAACCAATTTCTTCTAGCATCCCAATTACTTCTTCGTTCGCACCACCGTGTAAAGGTCCACCCAAGGTTCCTACTGCACTTGCAACTACTGCGTAGGGGTCTGTAAGAGTAGAAGCTGTCACCCTAGCGCTGAAAGTCGAAGCATTCATGGTGTGTTCGGCATGAAGTATCAAGCAAACATCAAATATCCGCGCTGCTAAGGGGTCTGGTTTTTCCTCATGGAGCATATACAAAAAGTTCGCGGCATAGTCTAGCTCATCATGAGGACGCACGGGGTCATCACCTCGTCGCATTAGTTCAAATGCCGCTACCATCGTCGGAATACTGGCTAACAGACGCACAACAGCATCTCTAATGTAAGCTGGATTATTTAAATCGCGGCGGGAATAAAATAAACCCAATGCTGCTGCTGAAGCTTGTAAAACGTCCATTGGATGACCGCTTTCGGGAAAACACTTCATCATGTCCCGAATCCGGTATTTGATCCGTCTATTTTGTTGAACTTCACGTTCAAATAATGCTAGCTCTTCTTTATTGGGCAATTCACCCCAAATTAGCAGATAAGCAGTTTCAAGAAAAGTACTCTTTTTTGCTAGCTCTTCAATTCTGATGCCACGATATTCCAATATTCCCTTTTGCCCGTCAACATGACTGATACTAGACTGAGCTGCGGGAACACCATCCAATCCGGGCTTAAATTCGGACACCATCATGGCAATACCATATGAACGTTTGAAAGATTTTATAGAGCTAACTTACCAGAAAGTTTCACCATCATAACAGTATCCGTTAATACAAAATTTCTGGGAAGAAGGATTGGATAGCTATCACAGCAAATATCTAGGTGGTGTCAGCCAAAACATTTGACAACGACCCACAAGAGAACCGTTAGGGGGTGTTTCTATTCCGATAGTACCTGCTTTTTTCAGGACTAAGCTATCTTTAGCTTCACCCCAAACTAAAATTTCTGCCCAATTGCTTAAACAAGGTTCGTGTCCCACCAGCCCCAAGCGTGTGGAAGATGGATAGTTTTTCGGCATTAACCATTGTACAATCCAATCTTGGATACTACCTTCAGGAGCAAGGTAAGAACATTCTTCTAGTTGCGAACTTAGACCTGTGGAAATTAATATTTCCGCCGTTTGTTGCGCTCTTACTAAGGGACTTGTAGCAATCAAATCAAAACTTAAGCCCAAATTTTTTAAACGTTGAGCAACTTTTTGCGTTTTTTTTCGTCCATCTTCGGTGAGGCTTCGTTCTTCATCTTTGATCTCGGTTGTAGCAACTTGTGCGATACCATGACGAATCAAATATAGTTCCACAGCATTTAATTTTAGATTTTAGATTTTTGATTGACTCTCAACTGTCAACTATTTATTATTCATCATCAGAGGAAATCGGATTATCTTTGGGATTGACCAATTTCAATAATTTTTGCTTAATTTGGGTATCATACACTTCCCATTTCATTTTGGCGTAACCGGAGTCTTCGTTGCTTCCAGACAAGAAACCCATGGGAATCTCAAAACCTCCCGCACTGGTACGTCCACCACCAAAAAAACGACCCGTACTGTCTTGTCCGAAGGCTTCCTTGATAAATTCATCGGGGTCTAGAGTTAGTTTATTCGTTCTCAAAGAACCAATCACTACTTCTAATTCTTCATCTTGATCGTGAACTATACCATAGACAACTGCGGTGTGTACGTTGTCTTCTGTCACTAAAAAATCAGCAGCTTGGGGAATCGCATCTCTATCTTCATAGCGCAAAAAACCAACACCAGCAATTGAAAAGTTATTTTGCACAATCCGATTTTTTAACGAACGTTCAATCACATCCATAACTCGCTTGGAACGAGTAGCCCGCAGTATGGTGTTAAGCAACTGACCGTCATAAAATCGACTTAGATAAGCTGCGGCGATGAAATCTTCTTCTTTTGCCTGCATCAGTCGATTTGTATCTGAGTGCAAGCCATGCATTAACGCTGTTGCACAATTAATGTG
>JBHJOU010000394.1:0-2187 GCA_050329355.1 Rivularia sp. (in: cyanobacteria) | reverse complement strand
TTATAGCCAGAATAGTTTCCATCCCCGTGAGGGGTAAAAGAATTAAAACCCTACCTTTCTAGAACCCTTACCATAACTGAATTTGAAGGTGGCATTTTAGCGGGGGGTGTCATTTTACTACCAATAAACCCAAGTTATTGATAAAAACTAACCAAAACACCAGCCTCAAAGCACCATATATCAAACGATTAGCGGGGGGTAACGTAAGAATCAACCTTTCAAGCATCGCCCTACCCCCGCTAAAATCTTACGTATGCTAAGTCAAAACAAACACTGCTGTTTTTAATTGGAAACGTGATATATAAGTTGTCAAGGTTCTGTAATTCATCTGATTGAGTATAACAAAAAACTCCAAACTTTTCACAGTACTATCGACAAGTTTAACATTATTAAACATTTTTTTGACTTTTGACTTTTAACTTTTGACTTCTCTTATCTTTCCCAAATTATCGGACGATAAGTTTCCACTTCTCCTTTCAAACAAGAAATATATTCCCTTACCTGTAACTCAATAGCGCGACGATAGGCTACTTTTTGTTTTGTATGGGGATGCGTCAATTCGGATTGCAATTTTTCTTCCCAATGTTTGAGAAACTTCTTTAATGCATGGGGTTGAAAATACACTCCTTTCCTTTCGTCGGGATAAGTAAAATCATCAATTTCAAAAATCTCAGAATTCACCAAATATACCACCAGAGAGTCAATTGAAACTCTCCATTCTTCAACCAAATCGCTGACTAAAGCCGGATGATTATCGCGGGGTACGTGAAGATTGCCAAAGTGCGTATGCAAGCCAATGGTTTGGACAAAGGAGAAAACATTTTGACTCAATAATGTATATCCCAAACTGAGCATACTATTAATTGGGTCGGTAGGAGGACGTTTGGTGCGCTTTTCAAAGTTAAAAGAACCAGAAAATAGACTTCCCAAAGCTTGAAAATAAACAGTTGCAGCCCTTCCTTCATATCCCCGCAGCATATCCATATTATCTGCAAAAGGTAATTTGCTCATCAAAACGTCTAATTCGTTAACCGCTTTTTTAATTACAAGAATTTCATTCTCATCTTTTGATTTACGCCGACGGTTTAACCGCATCAATAATATACGAGAATTATGTAACTTCGCTCTAACTATTGCTTCCGCTTGACGACGGGTAAATTCAGGATTTTGAGAGCATTCTACCTGACGTGCCAAATATTCAACTTTAGCTTGTCCTTCCGTTTGCAATCTGCCGAAATATCTTCCTTTTTGCGATAAATACATGATAGGAATCCGTCGTCGTAATGCCATACTCACCGCACCGTGAGATACATTACAACAGCCAAATAAAACGATGCTACTGACACGATTTACCGGAACTTTGATTTTCAACTCCTGTTGATAAAAAACATGAAACTGCTGATTTTTTACGTTTAAATAAGAGCCTTGGTCTGTGACGTATAATGTACTCATAAAATCCTGCCAAAAATGAGAAATTGGTGCGCGTGGGAATGAAACAGGTTTGCTGATGTCGCAAGCTTTCGGGGGACGAGATTTAAACTTGAGAGGGCGTTGTTTGGGACGAAAATAAGGAGTACCCGAATCGTTAACTACCCACTCACCGGGGCGTTTTGGAGGTGGAGGTGGTGGTGCATAAACTTCTCCTTTAGCAAAGCGATAACCCAAAAAGATAAACTCATCACCGGGGGTAAAAATATCTGTTTTATCATTTTGGATAGTTAAATAAACTTCACCCAACCATGCAGTAATTTTGTCCAAAATCCGATTAGCTTCAGCGAAACTGTTGCAAGCAATCACAAAATCATCGCCATAGCGGACTAAATTAATCCCGTTTTTCAAACATTTTCGATCAAATTCAGTCAGATACAAATTTGCTAAAGCACCAGATAATACCCCACCTTGCAAAACACCTTTACCTGGATTTAGATGTTGTCCATTGATGATAATTCCTGACTTTAATTGCCCTTCAATTAATTGCACTAAACTTGTTTCTAGCTGTAAACCTTCTAAGATAGTTAACAGTAAAGCCCAAGAAATATTATCAAAAAATTCAGCAATATCAGCCTTGATAATCCACTTTGGCTGATACCGATAGTAGGAATATAAATGCTGTACAGCTTGTTGAATATTTCTTCCAGGGCGATAAGCATAACTACAATCAAGAAAAGTATCTTCTAAAGGAAAATA
>JBHJOU010000542.1:0-8041 GCA_050329355.1 Rivularia sp. (in: cyanobacteria) | reverse complement strand
CCTCTTCCAAGGAATTGTAAGTTCCGCAAGCCGGACACTTACCAAACCATTGAGGAGTTTCTGCACCACATTGAGAACAAACGTAATGGGTTTTTGGCTTTGCCATTCTTAATCTTATTAAATAATCGTGAATATTCTTAATTTTCTTTTAAATTTTTGAGTAAACAAAAATCTAATAATAGTAATAGTTGTAGGTTTTCACTAATTAATAATTGGAATGATATCTTAATAAGATGGTACTAAAAATTAATCTTGAGAAACTTGAGTTAAGGAGCGTTGAGATTGGAGAGTCATAAAGAAAAAATCCTGGTAGTAGACGACGAAGCCAGCATTCGCCGGATTTTAGAAACGCGCCTTTCAATGATAGGCTACGATGTAGTCACGGCTGGTGATGGGGAAGAAGCTTTAGAAACCTTTCGTAAAGCAGTCCCAGACTTAGTAGTTTTAGATGTCATGATGCCCAAGCTAGATGGTTATGGTGTCTGTCAAGAATTACGTAAGGAATCAGATGTCCCTATTATTATGCTAACAGCTTTGGGTGATGTCGCAGATCGAATTACCGGCTTAGAACTCGGTGCTGATGACTATGTAGTAAAACCATTTTCCCCCAAAGAGCTAGAAGCTCGTATTCGTTCAGTATTGCGGCGAGTAGATAAAACTGGTGGTTCAGGTATTCCCAGTTCTGGGGTAATACACGTAAGTACGATCAAAATCGACACAAATAAACGTCAAGTTTACAAAGGTGACGAACGCATTCGCTTAACGGGAATGGAATTTAATTTACTAGAACTTTTGGTCAGTCGTTCGGGAGAAGCTTTTTCCCGGTCGGAAATTTTACAAGAAGTCTGGGGATATACACCAGAACGTCATGTAGATACTCGGGTAGTAGATGTACATATCTCCCGTTTACGAGCCAAATTAGAAGATGATCCTTCAAACCCAGAATTGATACTCACCGCCAGAGGTACGGGATATTTGTTTCAACGCATCATTGAACCAGGGGAGGAATAACATATATGGAGTGAGGAGTTAGGAGTTAGGAGTGAGGAGTTACATTTAATACGCTGCTTTTCTTGTGTTCAACTGGAAATCACAATCCCGATTCTTAACTCATAACTCATAACTCATAACTCATAACTTGATAAAAATGGCAAATCAAGACCCCAACCGCTTTTTGAGGCGTTTACCGATTGTTGTAGGTGGGTTAGGCGCTGTACTTTTACTAATTAACCGTTTGCAGTCACCGCAATTAACCGATTCTCAAGCTCGTGCTGATGTGCTTGGTGTAATCTTAAGTGCCGTTTTGATATTAACGGGTTTAATTTGGCAGCAAGTACAGCCGCGAACTCCGGATAGTGTAAAGCTGATAGGTGAAGAAGGTTTTTTTCTCGTGCCAGATTTGCCTGATGCCGTAAAAACAGAATTAGCTTGGGCATCTCATTTATTGTTGACCAACACAGTAACTCGTTGCGTAGTAGTTTACTATCAAGGCAAAGTTTTGCTACGTCGCGGAATCCTAGGAGAAAAATCAGTTGTTACAGCAGGAGCAATATTAAAACGAGTTTTAGAAAAGCATCAGCCAGTTTATTTAGTAGATTTAAAAGTGTATCCCGGAAGAGTTGAATTTGATTATTTACCAAGCAATACTCAAGGTGTAATTTGTCAACCAATTGGTCAAGAAGGAGCCTTAATTTTAGGAGCGCACGCTCCACGTAGTTATACTAAACAAGATGAAAAATGGATCGGAGGAATTGCGGATAAATTAGCCGTTACTTTAAAAGAGGGAATAGGGAACAGTTAGGAGTTAGGAGTGAGGAGTTATTTTGTCCCTTCCCCCTCGAAACTTAAAATTAATAATTAAGAAATATGCAACTTATATACGGATTAATAATTGCCTTAATGCTTGTGGGTATTATTGGTGCAGTGGTTCCTGGTATTCCGGGAACTAGTTTGATTTTAATTGGAATTATTATTTGGGGCTTTATTAAAGGTTCCTTTGCTGCTATCAGTTTACCCTTGATTGTTACCGGAGTAGTTTTACTATTGAGTATGGGAATTGATTTTTTTGCTGCATATTGGGGAGCAAAAAAAGCCGGTGCAAGCAAATGGGGACAAATAGGAGCAATGGTTGGTTTAGTAGTAGCCTTTTTCGGATTATTGCCACCTTTTTTAGTATTTGGTGGTCCGTTGATCGGAATTTTTATTGGACCACTTTTAGGAGCAATTATTGGTGAATTCATTTATCGAAAGGATTTAATAATCGCAATTAAAGCCGGTTTGGGAATTGTTGTGGGTAGTTTAATCGGAAATATTATCCAAGGTTGTTTAGCCTTAGCGGCAGTTATAGTTTTTGTTGTCACAACTTATTCTCAGGTATTTGTAAGTTAAGATTTTATCTTAATTATAAATTCAGAAGTCGGGTTTTTAATAAAAACCCGACTTCTCTACAAAATTAAAAAAAGAAGCTTCAAAAAATTATTTACTATGGTGGTGCTTAGTTAATTTAAAAAACTACTTCTTAAACTTTTGACGCTTTTTTACACCAAACATACCAGCTACTGCTAAAGCACCAAGACTAAAGGTGGCTGTGGGTTCAGGTACGGATTGAATCGCTGATAAAGTTACACCATCACCTGTTCCTTTACCATCATCGCTACCAAGCTGGATTACAAAAGAACTGACATTTTTCAAAGTTAACCTTTGGGTATTACCATCAAGTCCAGCGTTTAGCAGCATATCTTGTACACTTTGTCCATTAACTTGCAAAATTCCGCTGAAACCTGATTTTTCCACATCAAAGAAATCAAGAGTTAGTTTTGCAAATTCTTTCTCAAATTCAAACAAGAAACGACCTACTTCTAATTCCCCTTTTTCAGATGCTACACCATTTGTTTGAATAGCTGCGGGACGCAACCAAAATTGTCCTAGCTCTTCGGTTGTTCCACCATCTGTACCAGAGAATTTAATTAAACCATTACCATAATTATTTTCAGTTCCTTTACTATCAACAAATAATCTGCTGAGTCCGTAATTTACACTCTGAGAATTATCATTATCAAATTGTAAACTAGTAACGCTGAAACCAAGAGAACTGGTATCAATACACTGATTAGGGTCTAGACATCCAAGGTTTTTTGTTTTAATTTCACCTTCTTGATTCGGAATTAAGGAAACAGCATGAGCAGCAGGTGCAGCAGCTAATCCTAAACCTAAACCTAAAATTGCAGCAATAATATTAAACTTACCCATGATTTTCCTTCTTCTCTTTTTTTTCTCTTTGTTTTAGTAAGGAGGCAATTAATTTGCTTTTCTCGCCTCTTAACTACTCACTAAGCTAATAGACAAACTTGCAAAAATGTAAGCCCTAGAGAGCAGAATTAATTCAAACTTTATTTTGAGAGAAAAATCAAATATTCCTCCGAAAAATTACCATATTCCATGTGTGACTAATTATCTATAACCATTTTGGATTTACTATCTGTACCGAAGAAATACTATATTTTTTACTTTTACTTTCAGATTAATAAATTATTTTTAATAATTCTTTCCGTAATAACTAGTAAATTTAGATAGTAATCCTGACGTGAGTTCGATATTCAAAAACTCGATTGCTGCTTAAATCATAAGCAAGCTGTCAAATCTGGATTTTCCCTGGGGGTTAAGTAAGTCGGGTTTTTACTAGAATTGTCTGTTATTACAAACATTTATCCTAAAAACCCGACTTCTGTGCTATTCGTAGAATTTACGTTAACCCTGATATTTTCAAGCAAAAAAAATTGAGTAGCCAGATAATTTAACTGCTGAAGTTAGATTATCTATCTACTCAATAAAAGTTTAAAGAGAAGGGAATTTTTTTAATAAATAAATATAGATGTAGCTGACCTGATGAATTTTACACTATTTCATATTTCATACCAAGTAGGGTTTAAATGATTTTAGTAGTAAGATGCGACCCTTAGTCCAGTAAGTAAAGGTAAATCACTAATTGGATTTAGGCTTTTTGAGAAGCTCTTTTGCGGCTTTTTAAGGTAAGTAGTCCAGCTACTGCTAGAACGCTCAAACCGACAGTGGTTCCAGATTCAGGTACGCTGACTGTTAATGCAACACCATCACCAGTTCTTTTGAAAACACTATCTGGACCAGGTTTACCAAGTTGAACTACGAAATCTTTTACATCCTTTAATACTATGGTTTGGATGTTGCTATCAGGTCCTGCGGGAAGTAACATATCAAGCAAAGCTTGTCCGGTAAGTGCAACTCCGTTGACTTCGATAATCCCAGTAAAGTTTTTATCCTCTGTATCAAAGAAGTCTAGTCTGACTTCACCAACAGTTTTACCTAAATCGAACTTGAAGCGACCAACTTCTAAACGTCCATTTTCAAAGGGAAGCAGATTACCGTCTTTTAAGACGTTAGCTACAGGACGGAACCAGGTCTGTCCAATCAGTGGATTGGTTCCTTCGTCCTCGGCTTTGAATGTGATTCCGAAAGCTTGTAATTCAGGGTTTGTGGTGGTTCTGTCATCAGCAAACAAGCGGCTTATACCAAACTGTGGACCTCTACCATCGAAGTCATATTCTAAACTTTCAACTGTGTAACCAAATGGAAGTGTGGTTGTATCGATACAGTTGATACCGGGCAGACAATCAAGGTTAGTAAGCTTGATTTCACCTTCTGTTTGAGGAACTAACGAAGCGGCTTTTGCTTCTGAAATCGATGCGGTAGCAATACCTAAACCAAGAGTGGAAATTGCGAGTGTTTTTACTAACTTATTAAAGCTTTTCATCTTAGTGTCTCCAGAAAATACTGATTTTTTAAAGTGTCTCTCGGATACTTGGTGTGTGTGTTTCCTCGTATCCATATTTGTATAGTATTTCGGTGTACGTGAATATGTCATCCCTTATCCCTAGGATTCATCACAACTTAATCTTGGTAATAAATTAAGGTAAATTACTTACTCCTATCGGTATTTAAACTACTTAGTATTGCGTAGTTATTGTCATAAAAATAGCTGTTTATAAATCAGTAATTCTGATGCTTTGTTAAAACTTGTAGATGTTTAGAGTAAAACTTTATACAAAATCAAAGATTAGCAAATTTCTCGTAGTTTAATAAGTCTAATTTCTGCAAGAAATGTGGTGCGAGTTGGCAGGCATAAGACGTAAAAAACAGAATTTTCTCGGATAAGGGAACAGAAAATATTGGTATGTAATTAATTCTGTCTAAGTACTTAATTACAGCAACTAGTAGTCCATTTCATTAAATTTGACGGATTCGTTTTCTCCCAAACCTAGAGAGACGTTATGTATAACGTCTCTACAGCCCATCATAATTAATGAAATAGACTACTAGTACTTAACCTAGCAATAGGACATTTCCCTTTTCCCTTTTCCCTATTCCCTATTCCCTACTTGAGTGCAATTTACTTAATAAAAAACCGGGGAACAATACTTACCCGGTTCGGTCATTCTTTTGAGAATCCTCAGTAACTTAGGGACACCCACTTTGTAGTGTCCCTATTTACTTGTTTATTTAATTAAAATTATACTTTTGCAGCAGACTTGGTTTTAGCAGCAAGTTCACCACTAGCATACTTAGCAGCAAACTCATCCAAAGGAATTTGCTTAATCTTGCTAGCATTTCCAGCAGTACCAAAGGCTTGATATCTGTCTAAACAAACCTGCTTCATGTACTTAATGGAAGGCTTGAGGAAGTGACGAGGATCGAAGTTAGATGGATCTTTCGCAGCAGCTTCACGGAACGCAGCAGTAATAGCCAAACGGTTATCGGTGTCAATATTCACCTTACGTACACCGCTCTTAATACCCTTCTGGATTTCTTCCACAGGTACACCGTAGGTTTCAGGAATTTTACCACCGTACTGGTTAATCATATCTAACCACTCTTGAGGTACGGAAGAAGAGCCGTGCATTACCAAGTGAGTGTTGGGTAGACGATTGTGAATTTCTTCAATTCGGCTGATTGCCAAAATTTCACCAGTAGGCTTACGAGTGAACTTGTAAGCACCGTGGCTAGTTCCAATCGCAACTGCTAGCGCATCAACTTGAGTTCTTTCTACAAACTCAACAGCTTCATCGGGATCTGTCAAAAGTTGCTCTCTGCTGAGTTTTCCTTCAGCACCGTGTCCATCTTCAGCTTCACCCATGCCAGTTTCCAAAGAACCCAAACAACCGAGTTCTCCTTCCACACTAGCACCAACCGAGTGAGCTACTTTCACAACTTCAGCAGTAACACTCACGTTGTACTCAAAGCTCGCTGGAGTTTTGGCATCAGCTTCAAGGGAACCATCCATCATGACGCTGGTAAAACCGTTACGAATTGCAGAATAGCAAGTTGCAGGGCTGTTACCGTGGTCTTGGTGCATCGCAATGGGAAGATGTGGATAGGTCTCCACTGCGGCTAAAATCAGGTGACGCAGAAAGTTTTCTCCCGCATACTGACGCGCACCACGAGAAGCCTGTAAAATCACTGGGCTATCAGCTTCTTGAGCAGCCTGCATAATTGCTAGGATTTGCTCCATGTTATTCACATTATAAGCCGGGATGCCGTAGCCGTTTTCAGCAGCATGGTCAAGCAGCAGACGCATTGGTACGAGCGCCATAGATATTCCTCCTAGTTTGGTTATTCGCTAATCCGTTGAAGACAAGCGTAATCTTTACGTTAATCTTAAGATAATTTTCAACTTATAGGAAATTATAACTATTCATGGGTAACTATAAAAAAAATTTTCTATTCTAAGGTCAAAGGTGAATGGCACGCTTGTTAAGGCGAAAGTTACCTCTGCCTCTCCTCAAGTCTTCTGCTTATGCCAAGCAAAAAAGTAAGTGATAAAAAATATATAAAAAATATATAAAGATATTATGTTATTATCTTTACATGGGTAGCCTGGGATTCGAACCCAGAACAAATCGGTTAAAAGCCGAGTACTCTACCATTGAGTTAGCCACCCTTCGCGTTTTTGCGCGACTTATGAATAATAGCACACAACCCTAGCCATTTGTAAAGGGGGTGCTAGGAAAAATTTGCTGTGAGACGAATTATTGCCGATTGAGTAGCACCAGGCTCGATCACAGTTAGGTTTTCTCCCGTATTCATGGCATTACGCGGTCCGCTCCAAGGTTCCAAGCAATAAAAGTCTTTACCTTTAACCGTCCAAAATACCAAAGTTGAAAAATTATCGTCGTATTCCAGGGTCATTTTTAAGTTACGATCTTTATCTGTAACGCTGGCAGATTTTCCACTGACTTTGTTAAATGCAACATCAATTTCATCGCTGCTAAAATCGAAATTACCGTTAAAGGGGTGAATTTCCGGGCTACCTTTCTCTTGGAACTCAACAGAGGGAATATCAAACTCTAGCTGACTTTTATCGTGGGTTAAGAAATAAGGATGAAAACCCACCGAAAAAGGCATTGGTTCGGAAGACTTGTTGGTAAATTCTTGGAGTATTGTCAGCGTATTACCATGGAGTTGATAGGTAAAATTTACCTGAAAATCAAAAGGATAGACTTTTTTCGTTTCTTCGTTGCTGTGAAGAGCCAACTTGAGACAAACATGATCTACAGTAACTTCCTCGCTGACTTCCCAAGGTAAATTACGCGCAAAGCCATGTTGTTTGAGCGTAAATTGTTTACCGTTCAAAGTGTAAGTATCTTCAGGTAAATTTCCGCAAATAGGAAACAAAATCGGATTCCCACCGCGAATACTCATTTCCGGGTTCTTGAATCGTTCTTCATCTAGATAAAAAACTTCTTGACCGTTAATCCGCCATTTTGTAATAATACCGCCACGTTTGGGCAACACTTCCAACTGAGACTGAGATTTTTCATCAGTCAAAATGTAAGTTTCGTACTGTCTTTGTTCAACATCTATAGTAAACATAATTCAATCATTGCGAATTGGACATTAGTGAATAGTGAATAGTTAGGAGTTAGGAGTTAGGAGTTAGGAGTTAGGAGTTAGGAGTTAGGAGTTAGGAGTTAGGAGTTAGGAGTTATATCCCCCATCACCCCATCACCCC
>JBHJOU010000493.1:0-7964 GCA_050329355.1 Rivularia sp. (in: cyanobacteria) | reverse complement strand
AAATCAGCAGTGTTTAATTATCTTTTAATCATCTATTGTTTCAGGGAATTCTGATTACAAATTTAAACATCAACAGACGTTGCAGTGCAACGTCTCTACAAAAATACCTTGTAATATGACAAAACAAAACCAAGAATTTTTAGAATTAGCTGGTGTACCTGTAATAGTACATCCACCTGCAAATCCCAGTTTACCCGCTCCGCTGATTGTACTTTGGCACGGTTTTGGGATACCTAATAGCGAGGAGTTGCTTGCGGAAGTTTTACCGCTAACAGAAGTACAAGCTTGGAAAGCATATCTGGGATTACCTTCGTTTGGTAAACGTTTACCCGCAGGTGGTATTGATGAGATTGAGCGACGATACATGGAAGATTTCCTATTAAAGTTGCTGTTACCTACAAGCGAACAAGCAATGCAGGAATTACCAAATGTTGTGGAAGCATTGCTTGCAAAATTTCCGATTGATAACAAAGAAGGAATTAGTTTATTTGGTTTCTCCGCTGGTGGTTTAACGGCTTTACTTACCTTGTTGGAAAGTTCTGTACTGATTAAAACGATTGTCTTGGCTGGTGTAACTAAGGATTTAGTATCAATAGTAGATGGCAATGTACGATGGAAGAAATACTTTTATCCCGAATTAAACGACGAGCAAATCAAGTATCGCTGGAGTGAAGCATCGGAAGCAGCGAAAAAACGTTTAGATTTCGTTGCTCGTGCGTCGGAAATTGTTACACGTCAACCGATTCCGGCAATGTTGTTTGTACATGGTTCTCAAGATGAGGTTTTTGCGGTGAATCAAATCGAAGAATTATATGCAGCTATTGCCCCATATTATTCCCAAACTAATCAATCTGAGCGCCTATGTCTAAAAACTTTTGAGCATTTAGGACATGATATAAATTTGGAAGCAGCTAAGAATTCACCCGATGTACAACAGGATATAGCCGAACTTCAACAGGTTGTAACAGCTTGGTTCGTTAAACATTTGTAATCAAAGACTTGCATCATGAAAATTCTGATTATCGGTGGAACTAATTTTATTGGTCCCTTTTTAGTTCGTCATCTGCTAACTATGGGACACGATATTACCTTATTTCATCGAGGAAAGACGAAAGCTGATTTACCCGATAACCTGCATCAGATATATGGCGATCGCTCTCAACTCCAAGATTTTAAAAGGGAATTTGAGAGTCTTTCACCTGATGTTGTTGTAGATATGATTTGCTACACAGAATCCAACGCACGGATGCTAATCAACCTTTTTAAAGGTATTACACGGCGTGTTGTGGCAATAAGCAGTATGGATGTATACCGTGCTTATGGAATAATTTTAGGTAAGGAATCAGGTGTAATAGAAGTTCCTTTGACGGAAGATTCAGATTTACGTTCTTCACTTTATCCTTTTAAGGATATGAAGGATATGCCTAAAAGAGCTTTGAATACACCTGCTGATTACGAAAAAATTCTGGTTGAAAGAGTTGTGATGTCAGACTGCGATTTACCGGGAACAATCATCAGGTTGCCGATGGTGTATGGTGAAAATGACCCTTTGAATCGAATATTTCCCTATCTACAACGTATGGATGATAGTCGTGATGCGATTGTGTTGTTAGATAGTATTGCCAAATGGCGGGGTTCTTATGGTTATGTTGAGAATATCGGATATGCGATCGCTTTGGCTGTTACCAACGAACGAGCAAAAGGTAGAATTTATCATGTTGCTCAATCAGAGACGCTTTCTGAAGGAGAAAGAATTACAAAAATTGGGGAATTAGCAGGATGGAAAGGTAAAGTAGTCAGTTTATCTAAAGAAAAATTTCCTGATGATTGGAATTTACCATTTAATACAGAACAAGATTGGTTTGTAGATTCTAGCCGTATTCGTCAAGAGTTGGGATACAGGGAAATTGTACCGTTAGATGAAGCATTGAAAAGAACTATTAAATGGGCAAGAAATCATCCATCTAGTGAAACGCAGCAATTGGTAGCACCCTGGTTATTAGATTATCCGACGGAAGATGCTGTTTTAACAAAGTAAAAATGTAAAGACGTAGCATTGCTACATCTCCAAATTTCGGTTATCCAAGCAAATAATTTTCGTTCATTAATATATAGCAAATTTCAGTTGAGTCCAATACACTAAAACCTCACCCCCTTCCCCTCTCCTAATATACGGAGAGGGGTGCGCGGAGGGCGGGGTGAGGTAAAATTTGTATTGCACCCAAGTGAAAACCGCTATAGATTATTTCCCAGCCTTGTTTAACTGACGTTGAACTTCTTTAACTGCTGTATGTGCATTTACTAAACCATTACCAAAGAAGTATTGCTCCATCGAAACTCCATTCGGAACTTTACCCAATAACAACAGAACCTTATATAAATCCTTGTCTGCATCAGAAACAGTTAATCCATCATAAGAAGCTGTTTGTTTAAGGATAGAAATAATCTGTTCTCTGGTTAAAAGTCGTTGGGGATCTTCTCCTTTGATCAAAGCAATGACTCCCGCTACCATTGGTGAAGCGAAAGAAGTTCCTTCTGCTCGGATATATTTACCTTTAGTATCAAGTGCTGCACCCCAAGGAGCTTCCGGTTGTAAAATGATTCCTTGCCAAAACTGATCTATTCCCGTACCTCCGGTAGTCAAAATTCCACCCTTTAAGCCAATTTTTTCGATAGAAGTATCTCCACCAGGAGCAACTACCATCAAACCATTACCAAAGTTGCTGTAAGGTGCGCGATTTCCATTAATGTTAGTAGCACCAACTGCAATTACTCCTTTGATAGCAGCAGGAAAACCGACTTCAAAATCTGTTTCATTACCAGCAGAAGCAACAATTACTAAATGAGGATTTTGACGATAAGCACGAGTAATCGCATTTTGAATCTCTACACTAGGCAAATAACTACCAATACTGATATTGATCACATCTGCACCTCTAGCAGTTGCATAGTCAATTCCTTCTACGATGTGAGAGATTTCGCAGCCAATTTTACATACTGTCACGGGTAAAATTTTTGCATTCGGAGCGATTCCAACTATTCCCAATCCATCTTGAGAATGTGCAGCAATTATCCCACTGATCCAAGTACCATGAAAAAAACTAGCTGTTTGCATACGGATATACTTACGTATTTCCTCAGCAATTTGTTTTTTACTATAGAGAGGGTTAGTACTCTTAATAATAAAGGCGTAATATTTATATTTTTCTAGTAGTGCATCATCAGGTAACTTAAATGTACTTTGAAAGATGGGACGAAGTACCGAAAGTTCCTTTTCATTGACGCGAGTATCTGCATCGTTATCAACAAAATCCCAGCCGTGTTTTTCATCTTTGAGCTTATTTTTTACTTCGTCACCGACTGTGTAAATATTATTAATTAAGTCTGGATGATTCCACTGTACAAAACTATCTAAGACTGCAACAGTAACACCTTTACCAGCGTTGGAATTTTGCCAAGCTTCTGTAGCGCGAATGTCTGTACGTGATAGAGATAAATCCGACTTTTTATATAAATGTTCGTTCAAACATTTCTCTACATTATCAGCAAACTTAGTTAAACAAACTCTTAAAGGATTGCTATTGAGATACCATTGTTGGGAAAGTAGATTAGTTTGAAAAGCGACTTCCGTTTCAAGTTGATTTGTAGGTGCTTCAGTTTTTTGAGAAATTTCTTTATTTCGTAGGTGAATAAAGTTAGGTGTTGCCGATTTTATTCCTGTAATTCTATCAAGTTGATTAGCAATTTTGAGAATATTTGTTCCCGACTCAGTTTTTGATTTGACTATATAGTGATTTGTACTGAAGTGTAGAGGACGAATAATTTCTAAGTTCTGTTGCTGTAGAATACTCTGCTTTTGGCTTGGTGAAAGCTGCTCGTCAAAGCTGACAATAATCTCGTTTGGTAGTATTATTTGTTCAGTATGTCCGCGTCTAGAAAGTACTGGTAAAGTTCTATCTACATAACCTTTTTGATTGACTTGCAATTGCATTATGGTAGGATTACCATTATCCGCAGATAATTTCATTAAGGCATAATCTCTACCCAAAGGCTCCACTTCTACTTTTGATACGTTTTGATTGCGGCGTAAGTCTTGTTGAAGTTGTAAATATAATGGTAAAGTCGTGCTTTGCGTAACCTTTGTTTTGAAAGCAATCGCAATAATATCATCTCGCTGCTTTAAAGGAATTTTTTGACCGTAATAAGTATAAAAAAGTTCGTTTTCTTCTTGAGACTGTTCGATAGCTGGAGTTTCTGCCCTCACATGACCAATACCTATTAGCACCCATAAACCGCTCGCCAAGAGAATACCAGACAACAAACGTTTCATAGTATGGGTACCTCGCAGATGGGTTGTAAATACAATTACTTAGTAAAAGTTAGTACTTGTAATTTAACTATACTCTGTATGGCGAGGTATTTTATGTGTGAAAAAGCACTATTAATCTCCAGTTAAATTTGATTTTATTAGTTATTAAATTAATAAATAATAAATAATCAAAACATTTTTATAGTTGTTGATTTTTCAGTACATAAATAAAAAGTTAGTCAAATTAAATATAAAACCTCACCCTGCCGTACTGCTCCCTCTCCTTATTAAGGAGAGGGATTGAGGGTGAGGTTCTTATTTTATATTTAATTACGCCTAGCTACTTAAATAACTCTTGAGGGTACTTTTCATCAACTAATTATTTCTTGTAAGATGCAATTAATATCACCTATATCAATAGTAATCTAATGACAGAAACTTATATATCGAAAGTCAATGTTGACTTATGGAAACAAGAAGTGACACTGGAATGGACGGGCCCGAATGCAGCAGCACAGCAAAAAGGTCCTTATCATTGCACTCCTGGTGAAGGGATGGCTGGTATAGATTGCGACGACGTGGCAACCAGTAAAAAAAGAGGAACAAACTGCACTCCCAAAGGTGAATTTGCGGTAATTCGTCACGAACGTCGTTTTAGTCAGTTCCCAGAAGCAGAATGGGTAACACGTTTTCAAGATGATGCACGGGGAATTGCACTTCATTACTATCCACGGGTTCCTGAATTTCCTGATTCTAATGGATGCGTTCGTATTGGCAATTTAGAAGTAGCAAAACGAATTCATGACAATACTAAACCCGGAAAATCAATTGTCAGAGTGTATGGAGAATTGCGACCAAATTTTAATAATACCTTGAAGAAGGGAGCCAAAGGTCGGGATGTAAAAAAGCTTCAGCGTCAGTTAGCGAGCAAAGGATATAATGTTTCCGCTGATGGTGATTTTGGTCAGAAAACCGAAGCGATAGTTAAACAGTTTCAAAAAGATAAAGGGCTGTTATCTGATGGAATATGTGGTCGTCAAACCTACGGGACACTATTTGCATAATATCAAAGTTTAGGGAGTATTTAAATTGCGATATGCCCCTTGGAAATCGTTGGAGGCATCGCAATTTTTTTCGATAAGATTATTTCTATCGTCAGCCATTATCGGGGAAAGATGATTATGAAGCATTTACCACAGGGATGTATTATCCGCAAAGCTACATCTAATGATGCTTTATCAATTCGTTGGTTAGTATTTAAGGCAAAACTCGATCCTACTCAATTAAAATGGCAGCAATTTTGGCTAGTTGAATGCGATAGTAATGTAATAGCTTGCGGACAGTTGCGTAATTTTAGAGAAGCTCAAGAACTTGGTAGTTTAGTTGTAGCAAAAAAGTGGAGAAATCGCGGTTTAGGAACTTTTCTAACGCAACATTTGATTGAGCAGGCAACTCAACCACTTTATTTGGAATGTTTGGGTGATAAATTAGTTAATTACTATCAAAAACTTGGCTTTGTTCCAATTGATTTTCAAGATTTACCTGTATCTCTCAAAAGCAAATTTAAAATATCTCAATTAGGTAAACAATTAATTGGAGTTCCTGTAAATTTTATGAACTATAGATAATCAATTTGGTGGTTTCAACCGCCGGATAAATAACAATTCATTTGATAAATATGGCGGTTGAAACCGCGTCTACAAATTCAATCAATTAGGTGTTGCTAAACTACCGCTACCCTGCAATAAAGAATCAGTAACATTTACAATTAATTGTGCTGCACCTGTAAAAAAATCACGTTCAATATTCGCAGGAATATCGCTTGGTTGATGATAATAAGAACTGCGTAAATTTGCCGTATCAGTAACTAATAAAGCTCCTATTCCTTGCAGCCAAAATGGAGCGTGGTCACTACGTAAAACATCAGGAGTAAACACACCTTTTAGAGGAACTGGTAAAGTAAATACTGGTGGTAATTTTGAGAAATTATTAATATTATTCTCAACATTTTCAACATTTTTAAAGGCATTAATTAATGGTAAATGTTCCATATCACCAACCACTGCTAAAAAATCACCTTTGTCGCTAATTGGGGTTATCGGTAAACCGGAAGGAGATTTTTGACAACCGGATGTATAGCAAGCGTAACCCACCATATCTAAAACAATTACACCGCGCAAATTTTCTAAACGTGCTGGATTATTAACAAAAGCACGACTACCTAATAAACCAGCTTCTTCCTTGTCGAAAAAGGCTAATTGCAAAGTTCGAGGAGTCGAACTAGAACCGAAAAGTCGAGCGATTTCGAGTAATACCGCAACACCACTTGCATTATCATCAGCCCCAGGAGAGTTGAAAACGGTGTCGTAATGTGCTGCAATTAGAATTGCTCCAGCATTGCGATCGCGACCTTGTTTTTCTGTGAAAACATTAACACCTGTGGGGAATTCTTCTAAAGCCGGTTCCCAACCTAGTTTTTTTAATTCCTTGGTAATATAATCGCGAGTACGTCTGCGTTCTGAATCCGTAAAACGCTGAAAACTCAACTTTTGCACATCAGCAAATAATCTTTCTGAATCAACTTGAGGAGGATTAATTGCTACTGTTTCAGGTTCTTTTTCAGGTAATGGAGCTTCTATTTGAATATTATTAATAACAGCAGTTTCTTCTGGTTGACTTAAAAATTTATCACCGAATAATACTGCGACAGCAACACCAACTATTATTAAAATTAGAAACACAATAATATTTTTTTTCATAAATTACCAATTAATAATGATTTGAAATTTGATTACATAAATTATGACAATAATCATAGAAGTCGGGTTTTTATAATTATTTTCTGTTATTACGGATAGTTATAGCGTTAACTCTCGCAACTGAGGTACAGCGATTACCTCACCCCGATAAAGCTGTGCTTTCCCTCCCCTCTCCTTATTAAGGAGAGGGGTTGGGGGTGAGGTTCTGAAATATACCTCAGTAGACTGGGAAACGCTATATCCTAAAAACCCGACTTCTTAACCCATGATAAATTCAGGTTTTACAACTTCTCAGTCCTCCCTACACCCTAATCCTAAAATCTTCTTTGATACTCAATAACAGCACGATTATCATCATCGAAATTAGTCGAACCACGAAGACGAATATTATCCTTTAAACTATAATTAATACCCCATTGAAATGGGTCATCTGCGGTCAAAAGTTTTAAAGCGGAAATCGAAATTCTATTAGTAATATCTACCCCAGCTTCTGCTGCTAATTCCACACTTAAACTACTTTTTCCGGCTTCCGGATTATCTGAAATAATAGTTGGAAATATTCGCAGTTCGCTTAAACCAAAAGCAGTTCCAATTTGGTCAAAAGTTGTTTGAAAATTACCTAAAACAGCAGAACCGGCAATATTAAGTAATCCCACAGTAGAATTACCTCTTCCTTCACCATCATATCCACCACCTAATAAAGCCACAATTTCGGTTTCGCTACGTGCGGGACTACTTTTTAACTCTAAATTTTCATTGAGTTTACTTGCGAAACCATTGACAATTGCATCTACACGAACTGTTTCTAAAGCAGCTAAACCTGTAGCATTTTTACTAAAATCAGAACTTTGAATTACATCTAATACTTTAGCAAATAAACTAATATCTAAAATTGG
>JBHJOU010000705.1:0-2257 GCA_050329355.1 Rivularia sp. (in: cyanobacteria) | reverse complement strand
TGTGTTCTCCAGAACAGTGTGCTAGATTGTTTCGCAAGTGTTATGGAGTTGCCAGTAAGCAAGGTTGGGCGTGTTCGAGAAATTGGTTTAGATGTAGAACAGGATTCAGTAAACCATGCTAATATTGTTGGTTTGCTTCATCGAGAAGATGACCTAGCCGAAGCGGAACGTAAGGCAAGTTTATTAGCGAAGCGCTCACATATCGTATGGCGACCAAAATAATGTAGATGATTTGTCTTAAAATATCACCTATATACTGCGACCATTACACAGTTATTTACTAGCGTTCCAACCCCCGATTCTTTTTCTTATCAGCTTCTTTTTGCTGCACTTTTTGAAGCCGCAAACGCTCCAATAGTTCTAAATTCCAATCCTCTGCTTTCGGATGCGCTATGGTTGTCTGTGGTAGTAATTCTTTTATTGCTCGTGCATTAGAGCGTCCCGCATCATCGTTATCGTAAGCAGCAATAATAGCCCTCACTTCTCTAAGAAATTCCAACGGTAAGCTTCTGGTGCTATCCACCGCCATATACATGATTCTAGATGATGGCATACCCCCACGTTCATTTAGCCCAATCTTGGCGCACGAGAGCGCCTCAATAGGAGATTTGCAGAGGACTACTTTTTGTATTTCATCCCCTGGTTTACCACCCAAATGGAAGTAAAACCATCCCTCTCTCCGTTTTGAATTGGGCGCGTATCCCATAAAAGAATTATCTACTCCCCGCGTCCCTCGCAAAAATGCGCCTTTCAAAGCAGTTTCTCCATTTTGTTGAAATTCTACACTTATCGGAAGCTCGCGCATTGTAAATACGGCATTCTGCTGTTCATCAGCGTATAGCCATCCCTTTTGTTTAAGTCCAATGATAAAATTTTCAGGTAATCCGCGTTTTTGTACCAAATAATCTTGCACGTCGAGCCACTTTGATTCATCCGGGTTTGGTGGCTCAAAAGTTGGTGTGGGTTCTTCTTGGGCAATTTTAGTAACTTGTTTTTCTATCAAAGGTTTGGTAGCACGCAGCATCCCCTCTTCCCCAAATTGGTCGTGTAACCAAGCCACAGAAGACCTAAAGTTGAAATTATTAACGTGCATGACTAAATCAATAGCCCCACCGCCACCTTTTTCTTCTGTAAAGTCGTACCACCTAGAACCATTAATACTAACAACTCGTTCCAAACCCTTCCAACGATTTTCTCCAATGTCCGCTTTATCAAGTCCTAAATTCCACGCTACTTCTTCTAAAGGCAAGTCCCTTAATTTGTCAGCTTGCTGTTTCCAGTAAAAATTATCCTCTTCTAATTCGATAACTCGCTTTTCTAACTGCTGCCGTAATTTTTCAGAAGCCGTTGCCTTTTGAGATGCCCGTCTTTCTAACTCTACAATTCTTTTGTGGTCAGCTAGCTGGTGATTTATAGATTGGATTGTGGGGTTTGCTTTGATGCGTTCAAATAACTGCTGTGCCGTCTCACCACGTTTGGGTGCCAGTCGGTCTAATTCCAGTGTTAAAGGTTCTTGGTTGACTGCTTGGTAATATTCTTTAACCTTGGTGTGGGTGGCTTTGCTGCCCTTCACACCCCTTTCAATACCCAAATGTGCCAAAGAATTGGCATAGCTATCCTGGAGTTTGGACATTTTAATACTGGCTTGTCTGCCATCACCCCCAAACATTTCTTTGTGGCTTAGTTGTTTAGTTTTGTCGTTGACTGGGACGATATAAGCGTGGATGTGGGGAGTAGATTCATCCAAATGTAGTTCAGCCCTAACGCATTTTTCTCCAAAGTTATCTTGCAACCATTTCGTTGAAGCATTAGTAAAATTCCACATCAATTTATCATCCCATTCCCCAGCCTTTGAAGGGTCATGAGGACGAAAATATTCCGGGGATGCGCTTAAGAAAATTTCGCTGCATAGTACCGCATCTTTACGCGGCTTATGTTTAGTATTATCAGCTATTTTAGCTTTTACTATTTCCTCTAAAGACGGGTCATTATTATTTCCAATTAGTCGAATATTTTCTTTATAGGGGTCAGCATTTGGTGTATCTTGGAGACGGGCAGTATGTTTTTCACTACCCCCCACATTCCCAAAACTTTTTAATTTTCCAACGCGCATGATTGCTAAACCGACCATCGCTTGCTCCACAAAAAACTATCTGCCAACAAGCCCCCGTAGGGCGAACGCAACTTCTGTGTCCGAGAGAGCGTATAGCGAGCGAGGATGGGCGCAGCCCACCCCGCAGGGGCGCAGAAGTGAAGT
>JBHJOU010000055.1:0-7290 GCA_050329355.1 Rivularia sp. (in: cyanobacteria) | reverse complement strand
AGTTCTCTCAGTCAAGGATTAGCAAGTATTACTCAACTTGCACCTTTAATTACTAAAGTAGTAAAAATTGCTCGTAATTATGATTTAATCTACGCGAATACCCAAAAAGCATTAGTTGTCGGTGCAATAGCTAGCTTTTTTAGTGGTCGTCCGTTAGTGTTTCATCTACACGATATTCTTTCACCAGAACACTTTAGTCAAACAAATCGCCGCATTGCAGTGACTTTAGCAAACCGCGCATCTTTAGTCATTGCCAATTCTCAAGCTAGTAAAAAAGCCTTTATCGAAGCCGGGGGAAAAGCCGAATTAGTCGAAATAGTTTACAACGGTTTTAACCCGGAAACTTATATAAATCAAGAATCTCAAATTCAACAACTTAGACAAAAATTAGAACTCGATGATAAATTTATTGTCGGACATTTTAGCCGTCTTGCACCTTGGAAAGGACAGCATATATTAATTGAAGCATTAGCAAAATGTCCGCCAGAAGTCACGGTAATTTTAGTAGGAGATGCTTTATTTGGTGAACAAGATTACGTCAAACAATTGCATCAACAAATCGATGAATTACAACTACAAAACCGAGTCAAATTCTTAGGTTTTCGCAATGATATTCCCCAGTTGATGGCAGCTTGCGATTTAGTTGCTCATACCTCCACCGCTCCCGAACCTTTTGGAAGAGTAATTGTAGAAGCCATGCTATCCGGAACCCCCGTAGTTGCAGCAGCATCCGGTGGTGCAGTTGAGTTAGTACAATCTGGTATAAATGGCTTTCTCACAACTCCGGGAAATCCCCAGGAACTTAACGAAGTAATTAACTCCTGTATTCAAGACAAGCAAAAGACTGCCGCCATTGCGGAAACAGCCCGCAACACCGCCAGTCAGCGTTTTAATGTAGTAAATATTAATCAGCAAATCGCTCAATTACTACAAAAATTATAAATTGGGAATTGGTAATTGGGAATTGGTAATGGGTAATTGGGAATTGGGAATTAATAACTGTCAACTAACTCCTAACTTTCCCCCCATCCCCTTGTCTCCCCATCCCCTTGTCTCCCCATCCCCCTCTCACGCTGCTTCTCGCAACTGAGGCTTTTGTGATACTTCGGGAAATGTTAACTGTAACTGTTCCGCTAATGGTACTTTTTCCTGCTGCAAAACTTCTACATCAATATTTACGCTGATCAAATAGTTACCCCCATCAGCATCGACAGCTTCAGCAATTAATTTTGCAATATCGGGACGCTTAGAACTTAGCACGTCACGCAAAATACATCTATCCCATTCGTGCTTAGCTGTAGGGTTGATACTGAGAATAAAGTGTTTAACCATAGGACAAATTTTTGCTTATCTTCTCAAAGACTTCTATTGAGCCGCTTTTCTCTATTTTAGTACATTTGTATTAAATTGCCAATATTTGTTGAGGAGTACGCTGAGAAGTCGGGTTTTTATAATGGTTTGTCTTGTCGTAGAGATATTTAAGCCAAAAACCCGACTTCTTGGTATTTGTTGCTAAGGGATGAGATGAGTTTATTCCTACAGTGAGAGTAAAGGCAAAGCAGTAACATCTATTGTGTTTACTAGTACTCCTTGGGTTGTGGCTGACGCGATTAAAAATGCTTAGAGTTAATTTCATTCCCCAGTCCTTGGACTAGTTCATACTCGTCAAAACCATTGTTTTAATTGTCGGAAACTCAGAGGAAACTTACCATGAAATTTACTAATTTATCTAAAACTCTCTTTACTAGTGCTTTCGCTGTTAGTTTAGCCGCCTTACCTTTATCGCTTCCAGCTTCTGCTCAAACACAGACTGTAACTCCTGATACAACAACAACAACAACAGTTCAAGGTCAAGATAATAATGATGGCTTTGATTGGGGATGGCTAGGCTTATTAGGTTTGCTTGGTTTAGCAGGATTAACAGGTCGCAACAAACGTAATGACACAGTAGCTTACCGTGACCCAAATGTTACTGGAAGTGATACCACAGGAACAACCACCAGATATTAAGTTAGTGATAATATGCTGCCGGGGAATCAATAACAAGCCATTGATTCCCTTGGTAAAGTAGCAGGAAGCCAAGAAAGCACAAAGTTACTGTTAATTGTTAACTGAATTCAACCAAACCGATTGTTGTAGTACGGGAATAGAAATTCCGGCTTTATCGAAGGCAACTTTGATACGACGACGGAATTCTCTAGCTACATCCCATTGTTTGAGCGGTTGAGTTTTAATCCAGACACGAATTATCAAACCGCGATCGCCAAAGTTATCGATTCCTAAAACTTCAGGTGGTTCGATAATTTGATTATCCCATCGCGTATCTCGATCCATCTCTAAGCCAACAGTTTCAATTAATTCCAAAGCTTGGTCAATATCTGCTTGATAAGCGATTGGAACAGTTAGATCAGCCCGAGACCAGCGACTCGAAAGGTTAGCAACTATTTTTATTTCACTGTTGGGAATTGTAATCAAACGTCCTTCTGCATCCCGTAACTGCGTTATCCGTAAATTCAGATTTTCTACCAATCCTCCCACATCACCCACTGTAATTACATCACCCAAAGCGTACTGGTCTTCCACAATAATCAAGAAGCCATTAATTGCATCTTTAATTAAGCTCTGGGAAGCGAGTGAAAGTGCTACACCAACTAAACTTGCACCAGCTAACAAGGGAATGATATCTATTCCTAAAGCTGTCAGAGCTATCAAAATACCAATTATCAACAAGATGAATGCAGCAATACTTTTTGATACACCCGAAAACGTCGAAACCCGTAGTTGTAGTCTTACAGAAGTTTCTGGAGTTAACAAAGTACTACTTTGGACAAAAGCAGATGTAAAACGGTCAATTAACACATAAGTGAGGCGAATAGCTACATAAGTTCCGAGTCCGACAATACCTAACCTCAAAGGAATCCGCAAGACTGTGATAATTGCACTTTGAATTGGACGTGTGTAAGGGAATAAACTCAGTATTACTAAAGTTCCACCAATCCAGATTGCAGCTTGAATTAGTTGAAACAGTCGTCGCTTGACTTCTAAAATATGGCGATTTTGCTGATGACTCAATTGTGTGGTAATTGGTTTAGCCACTCGTGTATCTGGAGGTGGTGGCTTTAACATAAAATTTCGCTTGGAACGATGTGAGAAGCGTCGGACTCCCCAACTCAGAAGAATCATTCCCCCAGCAATAGCCAAGGCGATTTGACTTTGACTAATAATAAACTCAGATTGTCGCTCTACTTTACCTTGCCTCAAACTCTCTTCAATATCTCGTTGCAGATTCTCAGCTAAAATTTGAGGCTCAAGCTGTCGTAGTTGTGCATCTTCTTGAGTAACAGTTAAAAGATATTGGTCGTTGACATAAATTACTGGTAATCTGTTTCGAGTCCGCACCTCAATATTAAGTGTGTCATCAGTTGAGCGGAAGTAATTTTGACTAATTTCGGTTATATTTCTATTTATATCTCGCAAACGCTCGCTTATAGTGGCTCTGGGAGCAGTTATTTGGAACAAACGCCGACCATCTAAGTAAACCCAACCACTAGTAACTTGATTTTCTGAGTCTCCAATATCCAAGGAAGGCGGCTGTAGTTGAGGTAAAAAGGGAATTTGCGCCATCCCCACTCCACTGCTTACCCCAACAGTGATCAATATGGAACACAAAGCGATAATAATAAATCGATAGCGCAATCAATATCTCCTTTTTTTGTAGTTAACTGAAATCGATTTTGACAAATAATTGTTGTAAATATACCTATCGATAGGTGAGTTTTAAATTACTTAGGATAAGTTTGTCTCATATAGGACATTAATACAAGTTATAAATTAGTAAAAAGACTTATAATATTTTCCAACTGAATGCAAATCATCCTCCTTGTTTGCCAGACTTGGTTTAATCTAGTAGAGTGCGTTTAGTTAAACGCAAAATTATTATTAAAAAGAGGACTATTTAATGACTGCAACAACTCCCAGATTAAAGCACGAGGTTAAAGACCTTGGCTTAGCTGCTTTGGGAAGACAACGTATCGAATGGGCTGGACGTGAAATGCCTGTTCTCCGCCAAATTCGCGATCGCTTTGCTCAAGAAAAGCCTTTTGCTGGACTTCGTTTAGTCGCTTGTTCTCACATCACCACAGAAACTGCACATTTGGCGATCGCGCTGAAAGCAGGTGGTGCGGATGCACTACTAATTGCTAGCAATCCCCTATCAACTCAAGACGATGTAGCTGCAAGTCTAGTCGCAGACCACGAAATACCAGTTTTTGCTATCAAAGGTGAAGATAACGCAACTTACGAACGTCACGTTCAAATTGCTTTAGACCACCGTCCCAATATTATCATTGATGACGGTTCTGATGTAGTTGCGACTTTAGTTAAAGAGCGTCAACACCAACTTTCCGATCTGATTGGGACTACAGAAGAAACCACAACCGGAATTGTTCGCTTGCGTGCCATGTTAAATGATGGCGTATTAACATTCCCGGCGATGAATGTCAACGATGCTGACACCAAGCATTTTTTCGATAACCGCTACGGTACCGGACAATCAACTCTCGATGGAATTATCCGCGCTACCAATATTTTATTAGCTGGTAAGTGCATTGTTGTTGCCGGTTACGGTTGGTGCGGTAAAGGCTGTGCGCTTCGTGCTAGAGGTATGGGTGGTAATGTCATCGTTACTGAAGTTGACCCCATCAGAGCTATTGAAGCAGTAATGGATGGTTTCCGCGTCCTACCGATGGCAGAAGCTGCACCCCAAGGTGATTTGTTCATCACCGTAACTGGTAACAAGCACGTAATTCGTCCCGAACACTTCGATGTCATGAAAGACGGTGCGATTGTTTGTAACTCCGGTCACTTCGACATTGAAATTGACCTCAAATCCTTGGGTGCAAAAGCCAAAGAAGTGAAGGAAGTTCGTAATTTCACCCAAGAGTATAAATTGCCCAGTGGCAAATCGGTTGTTGTCCTCGGTGAAGGACGTTTGATCAACCTTTCAGCCGCTGAAGGACACCCCAGCGCTGTAATGGACATGAGTTTTGCAAACCAAGCTTTGGGTTGCGAATACCTCGCGAAAAACAAAGGTAAACTCGAACCCGGTTTGTACTCTATTCCCGAAGAAGTGGACAAGGAAATTGCTCGCTTGAAGTTGGAAGCCATGGGAATCAAAATTGATACTCTAACTTCTGCTCAAATTGAGTACATGAATTCCTGGACTTCTGGAACCTAATTTTAATTTAATTCCGAGTTGGAATTAAATGGGAATCAAATTTATTTACATATCGAACGGGCTGCAATGCCCGTTTTTTGTTGCTCAGTTTAATAGAGCGATAAAATTAGTAAGCTGTTTGTTGTGCATTTAAATCATATAACCTAAATTATTCTAATTGAAGTGGGGTGGGCATCCCTGCCTGCTCAAATATATAATTTAGCTGCTTTTTAGCTTAGCCTACTCCCTTTATTTAGACTAAAGACTAATATTCACTGATTACTGGTAACTCAATAGTAAAAGTAGAACCTACCCCCCACTCACTTTGTACGTGAATTTGACCACCCATCATCTGACAAAAATGCCGAGTAATCGCCAATCCTAAGCCAGTTCCACCATACTTTTTGGTAGTAGAAGCATCACCTTGTGTAAATGGTTTAAATAATTGTTTTAGTTGAGGTTCGGACATTCCTATTCCGCTATCTTTAACGATAAAAGTAATGATTTCATTGGGAACACCTCCAATAAAATCTTTTTGCCGTCTAATTTTCAGCATTACTTTACCATTCGTAGTAAATTTTGCGGCATTGCTTAATAAATTTAATAAAACCTGCCGAACTCTTGTTTGATCGGCATACATTGTACCAAGTTCTCCATCGCAATCAATTTCTAATATGCTGCCATTTTTCTCTACAGTTGGCTTGATGGTAAGAACCAGATTGTTGATCAGTGATACTACCTCAAATGTCTCCGGATAAAGAGTCATTTTCCCGGCTTCAATTTTGGATAAGTCAAGAATGTCGTTAATTAGTTCTAGTAAATGTTTTCCTGCGGTATTAATTGTTTCTAAATCAACAACAAAGTCTCCCGTTACACCCAAATCGGCAGCATCTTCTTGTAAAAGTTGACTTAAACCAATTATGGCATTCAAAGGCGTGCGTAATTCGTGGCTCACGTTTGCCAAAAATTGACTTTTTGCTTTACTAGCGGCTTCTGCTAATTCTTTGGCTTTTTCTAATTCTTTAGTTCTTTCTGATACTCTTTCAATTAGTCTATTCAGTGATTTTGCTAATAAACCAATTTCGTCTTCCGTTGTAACTGGAGCGCGTAAATTAAAATTAGATTTGAGAGCGACTTGTTCGGCTACTTGAGTTACCACAACCACTGGTTCAGCTATAGCGCGGGAAGTTCTCCAAGCCACCACAACGGCGATCGCCACTGAAAGTAGCATACTCGCGATTGTGATTGTTCTTTCAATTCCTTTAGAAAATTCTAAGTTTTTTGCTCTTTGAGCCTCTTGTGTCTGGGCGCTTTGAAGAATATTCCTTAGTGTCTGATTCAATTGTTCTAAGCGGATAGCTGTTTGAGAGCGTGTCAGTTGAAGCAATTGTTGTTGAACGGCAATTAGTTCTGAAGATTCCGACTGCTCTTCCACTTGGCTGATTATTGAGTCTAATTGTTGCGTGTAAGACTCCAAATTCATTTCGTAATCGCGCAATAATGCCTGAAGAGTTGCTTCAGTAGCGGCTAATCTTGCAGGTTTACTGTGAATAAATTCGGAAATTTTCACTTCAACATCTTTAACTTTGTCAATACTGTTGGAAAATTCAGCTTTTTTACGAGAAAGAAGAAGTGGTTCTTCCACCAATGCAGCTAATCTATAACTGTGCAATTGCGCTTCAGTTAAAGCATCTTTATAATCTGCGAGCATTTGCGTTTGATATTGGGCATGATTAAACTGCCTGATTTCTCGTGCGCGATAATAATTGGCAATTGCTAACCCAACAAGCGAACCAAAAAAACCAATGGCGATCGCCACAAAATATCCACAGCCAATTTTTTGATGAATGCGTCTAGAACTAGCCTTAAGTTTCCCGCTTGAAGGAAATTCTAAAGTAGGCAGTTCATCATTTGAGGGTACATCTTCTGACACTTCTTTACTTCGTGAACTGCTGTTAAGTGCGGTTGGCTTTTGAGTTCGCATTCCTCAAATCTCCTTACCCTCCCGCCATAATTTATACATTAGTCAAGGCGGTGATATTAATCAATATATTAATCAATATTTATTATCATCT